>CAYZIV010000020.1:0-10473 GCA_964478475.1 uncultured Gammaproteobacteria bacterium
CGCTTTTACTGTATTGATAGCTGAAATTGCATCTGCTCCTGCTTTTTGAGCAGTGAAAGCTATTTTTTCTGGAAATGAAACATTTGAGCCAAGTTTGACAATAAGAGTTTGTGAAAAATTTTCTCTGACTGATGAGACCAGCTTGTATAGTGTTTCTTCGTCTTTGCCGAATTCAAGACAGCCTTTGTCTACGTTAGGGCAGGATAGGTTTAGTTCTAATCCTTTTATATTGTTATTTTCACAAATTGAAGCGATTTTTTTATAGTCCTCGATACTCTCTCCTGCGATGTTTACTATAAAATCAATATTGTTTTCTCTTAATATAGGCAGTTTTTCCTCAATAAATTTATGTATTCCTATGTTTTCAAGCCCTATTGAATTAATCAACCCGCCTGAAACTTCTTTTATTCTGGGTTGAGGATTGCCTTGTTTTGGGTTAAGGGTTATCCCTTTTGTGATTACCGCTCCGATGTTGTTTAAATCCATAAACTCATCGTATTCATTACAGTAGCCAAAAGTTCCTGATGCTGTTATTACAGGATTCTTGAGTGTTAAAGACCCTATTTTTACCGATAAATCAGTTATATTTTTGTTTCCTGTTACCATATAACCTCTTCTCCCTTGAAAACAGGTCCGTCTTTGCAGACACGGCGATTTACGACTTGACCATCTACATTCATTAATCTTACGCAGCCCATACAAACCCCTGTCCCGCAAGCAAAATCGCCTTCCAGTGAGACCTCACAAGGGATTTTTGATTTTTTTGCAAGTTCGCTGACATACTTCATTGCGGGGTCCGGACCGCATATATAGATCTTTTGCGGATGTGTTTCTGCAATTATTTTTTCCAGGTGGGTATTTAGCCTGCCTTTAAGTCCTGATGACCCATCTTCAGTAATTGTGTAGCTGAATTTTTTACCTAAATCGATACCTGTCTTGGAGCTTATTACGGTGTTATGAGTAAACCCTTTCTTCTCAAGAGTTTCTGCAAGAAAAAGAATCGGCGCTATGCCTACCCCGCAGCCAATCAGCAGGGGATTATTGTTTTCTATGCTAAAACCGTTTCCCATTGGTCCGAATACATCACAAATATCGCCCTTCTGAAGTTGTGTCATAGATTCCGTGCCTTTTCCCACAACTTTATAGATTATTTGAAAAGAGCTTTTTGCGGTTCCTGCCACACTAAATGGTCTTCTAAGAGTCAAACCGGTGCATAGAACCGATACAAACTGACCCGGGGCTGAATTCTCTGAAATCTCCCGATTTTCAAGCTCCAGCTGATAAATATCGCTTGAAATTTGTTTGTTTTCCAGGACTTTTGTCTTAAAGGGTCCTTTTTTTATAATGGTTGATTTCTGGTTTTTTAAATCCTGCATTACTTTTTGAACTTAAATTCTTCAACTTCTATTAAGTAAAATACTTCACTATTTGTTAATTTTCAAGTTTTCATTAATTTTCATAGTAAATTAATGAAAAAGATAAAATATTTTAGTAAGATTTAAATAAATTTGCGACTCGAGTTGGTTAGATACGTATTTGAGTTAAGTATTTGTTTTTTTAATTATTTTTTGACTTAAATAGTAAAAGAATGTTAAATATTTTAGGAACAAATTTAAATATTTTTAAAGGAAAAATTATTTATGACGGAAAATCTAGACATACTTGCTTTGGGGGAAAGTCTTATTGAATTTTCAACAACACAAAGTTTAGCCTCTGCAGAGAATTTTAGTAAATATTATGGAGGAGATGCCTTAAATACAGTTATTACAGCTTCTCGCCTTGGTTCGAAATCCGGATATATTACTAAGATAGGAGATGATTATTTTAAGGATTTCCTTATTAATTCCTGGGAAAAAGAAGATCTTGATATAAGCAATGTTAAAATTACCGGGAGTTACAATGGGCTTTATCTTATTTCCAGGCAACTTGATGGTGCAAAAGAAATTATGTATTATAGAAAAAAAAGCGCGGCAGCTTTGTTGTCTATCGATGATATATCTGAAGAAATTCTTGAACGAACTTCAATAGTTTATTCAACCGGAATAACACAATCTCTTTCTGTATCAGCAAGAAGTCTTGTTAAAAAAGCGTTTTCTCTTGCTGGGGACAAGCAATGTCAAGTAGCTTATGATCCTAATTTTACAGATAGAGTGTGGGATATTGAAGAAGCTAAAGAAGCAATGGAAGAGATTATTGAATACGTTGATATAATAATGTTAAGCAGTATTAATGATGCAGAAAAACTTATCAATACTGATTCTCCAGATAAAATAATTAAATACTTTTGGGATAGAGGGGTTCCTATGGTTGCGGTAAAAATGGGGCAATCCGGGAGTGTCATAGGTTATAACGGTGAAATAAGTACTATTCCTCCGAGGGTTGTAGACGTTATTGATGCAACCGGGTCTGGGGACACATTTAATGGTGGTTTTCTCTATGGCATTTCAAATGGTTACACAGCATTTGAATCGGCAAGACTAGGGTCTTTTGTGGCTTCTGAACAATCAAAAGGTCTTGGGGCGATAAAATCTATTCCTTATGGAGAACAAGTTTTTGCAGAATTTAGAAAAATTTAGTTTTACATATCCGGAATATTTTAACATTTAAATTATTTGATTTGAAAAGGACATTTAGAGCATCTTGCTTTAGGATGCCTGATGATATTATCTTCAAGATCATACATAACCGTTATTTTGCAGATAAGTTTTTGTCCGCAATCAGGACATTTATGTCCTATAAGTCCTTCGTGCAAAATTTTAAATCTTAATTCCTGGATTTTATCAGTAATTTCGGCTTTTTTTTCAGTATTTTCAGGCATTTTTTCAAGAGATTTTATTTTAGCGCTGTTTAATTTTAATGTCATTGCTAATTTTTGCCGGACAGAAGAAGCAAGAAACAATTCCTGACCTGATTCAATATTTTCAATCAAAGATAAATCAAGATTCGCCTTTTTAGCAAGACCAATTTGGGAGTAACCTCTTTGTTCTCTTGTATTTGATATTAACCTGGCAAGTGTTTCTGTTTTTTCCATAAATTCAAATTAATGCTAAACTTACAGTATGCAATTTTATATCAAGATAAATTCAATGTCATTATGTTTTCATAAGTATTTAGGAGAGTAAAATTGAAAGCCAGCACAAGTTTTTTAGCAACGGCAATAGGAAGCTTGCCGCACACAAATTCAGCGCATGCAGTTAATTTTATATTTGAAACATTTCCTGATATCCCTGTTTTGCCACAATTGGCAAATATAAATCCAAGAGAAGATATGACTTCTCAGCTGAATGAAAAAATTCCGGGAATTGTTTTTGACGAAGACGATAAACGTTGGTATATGGACCAAGATTCAGAAACTTTTTGCGAAGAAGTGGAAGAATTTTTGCTCGATTTTGAGGAGATCGTGAATGAAAATAATTTCGAAAACCTCGAGAAATATGCAATATCAAATGAATATTGTTCTGCATTGCCTTTATTTTTAGAAAAACTAAAAGAAACAAAGCCAACATATGCAAAAGCACAGATAATAGGGCCATTTACATTTGCGACATCCTTAATTGACAGGGAAAAAAGATGTGTTTTTTATGACGAAACTTTAAAAGAAATTATTGTAAAAGGATTAATTTTAAAAGCATTATGGCTTGTGAAGAAAATCAAAGAAGCTTCGGTTGATACAACACCGATAATTTTTATGGATGAACCGTCAATTTCTCAATATGGGACATCTGCATTTATTACTGTAAAAAAAGAAGATGTGGTGTCGTGTTTTTCAGAAATCACTTCAGTGTTGAAAAAAGCAGGCGCAATAGTGGGAGTTCATTGTTGCGGAAACAGCGATTGGTCCTTGATAACGGAGAGCGGAGCTGATATTCTAAATTTTGATGGTTTTTATTATGCTGAAAGTCTTGGTTTATATTTAACAGAAATAACAAGTTTTCTGCAAAATGGCGGTAAGATTGCCTGGGGAGTTGTTCCAACAATGGATACAGATTGTTTGGAGGTGGCTACATTAAAGTCTTCTATTGATAAATATGAAGAAGCAATTTCATATTTATTAAATAAAGGTATAAATAAGGATGTAATTTTTGATTCTACATTAATAACGCCGGCATGCGGAGCAGGCAATTTAACAGCGAAACAGGCAGAAAAAGCGATGCAACTGACGGCAGGACTTGCCCAATCATTAAAGAATAAATATAATTCTTATATTGAGAATAAATAAGTTGAAATGCAAAATATTGGTATTTAAAATTAAATGACAATAACAATAGCGGTAACGGGAAAAAGCGGAAGCGGCAAAACAACATTAGTAAAATCTTTGGTAACAGCATTGCATTCACATTATCAGGATAAATCTATTTTGTTGGTGGATAATGATTTAAGTTGTGATCTTGCAAATACTTTTGGGATAAAGATAAAAAATACAATAAATAATCTTCGTGTTGAAAATTATAAATATAGAATTCATGAAAAAATGCAGAAACATGAGCTTATTGAATGGGCAATCAATGATCTGGCGGTAAATTTATATGACGAAATTGATTTAATTGTTGCCGGTCCGATTGCAACAAAGGGTTGTACTTGTGTAACAGACCAATTAATTGATGATGCGATGGTTGATCTCATAAAAAATTATGATATTGTTATATTTGATTGTGAATATGATCTCGAATACCTAAATAAACTTGTAGATTATCCGCTGGATGCTACTTTGATTATCGCAGATACGGGAGTTTCATCAATTTATTCGGCTTCTAAAATTATGGAATCATCAATGAGATTTGCTGCTCAAGGGCAAATTGGGGTAATAATTAATAAGGTAAAAGATAACAGAATTCCGGATAATACAGCAGCATTGCTTGTGGAAAATGACATAAAAATGATTGGAATGTTGCCTTTTGATGAAAATCTGGAATACGAAAATCTTTCGCGTGAATCAGAAATGTTAACTCACGCTGTAGATGAACTCTTGTTCAGGCTAAACTTATCAATACTGGGGAATTAACTCAATTAGGAAATTTTAATGACAAATTTAATAAAAGGCAAAGAATTATCAGAAAAAATTATAGAAAAAGTCAGTAAAGAGTTAACAAATTACTCTAAAAAACCAGGTTTAACTGTAATAATTGTAGGAAATGACCCTGCAAGCAGTGTTTATGTTAATAAAAAGAAACAAAAAGCGGAAAAAGCAGGCTTCAATTCACAGGTAATAGAGCTCCCGGATTCGGTCACACAGGGAGAGCTGGAAAAATATATTGATAATCTCAATGAAGACAATACTGTTGATGGAATACTTGTTCAATTACCACTGCCCAAGCATATAGATACTTATAAAATTATAGAAAAAATCAAACCCGAGAAAGATGTTGATGGTTTTCATCCTGTAAATGTTGGGAAATTAGTTATTGGACTTAAGCCGTTTGCGGTTTCCTGTACCCCCAACGGGATAATAAAACTTTTGGAAGACAAAAATATAGAGATAGAGGGTAAACATGCTGTTATAATAGGAAGGTCGAATATTGTAGGGAAACCTATGGCCGCCTTGCTTTTAAATAAAAATGCAACAGTAACAATTTGTCATAGCAGGACAAGAGATCTTAAAGAAATTTGTAAACAAGCTGATATAATAATAGCAGCTGTTGGAATACCAAAATTCATTAAAAAAGATTGGATAAAACAAGGAGCAACTGTTATAGATGTTGGCATTAACAGGACAGATGAGGGAAAACTTGTCGGAGATGTTGATTTTGAGGAGGTTTCTCAAAAAGCTGAATTTATTACTCCGGTTCCAGGCGGGGTTGGGCCAATGACAATATCAATGCTGCTCTCAAATACATTAAACCTTTTTAAAATGCATAATAATTATTTAGAATAGAAAATAGGACAAAAATGAGATTAATAGGCGAAAATATACATATTATTTCTAAAAAAACAAAAACAGCAATAGAAAACAAGGATTCTGCGTACATTCTTGATATGGCAAAAAAACAAGCTGCAGCAGGTGTTGAATGGATTGACCTTAATATAGGTCCTGCAAAAAAAGGTTGGGAAGGCACAATGAATTGGCTTTCCACAATCATATCAAATGAAATGAAAATAAACCTGTCTTACGACACTTCTAATATGGCTGAAATGGAAGCAGGACTTAAGACTCATTCGAATCCTGAAAATTGTCTTATAAATAGTACAAGCGGAGATCCTGACAGGCTTGAAAACATGACGTATCTGGCTGCTAAATATGGAAGCAATATTATAGCTTTGACTTTAAGCAATGAAACAGGGATTCCTAAAGATCCGGACGGTAGAATAGAAATAGCTTCAGTGATTTTAGAAAAAACAACAGAATTAGGAATTGACAATTCAAAAATTTTCTTTGATCCTTTAGTGTTGCCTGTTAACGTGGATCAGTCGCAGGCAATGGCTGCTTTGGATTCAATAAGGGTGTTTAAAGAGTCTTTTGATCCTGTTGTAATGACTACTATAGGTCTTTCAAATGTATCAAACGGAAGTCCAAAGGAAATTAGAGGGTTAATTAATAAAGTGTTTTGTGTAATGGCAATGGGCTGTGGTCTTGATTCGGCGATTATTGATGCTTTTGATTCCGAACTTTTGAGAATTATAAAAGTTGTAGAAACTCAAACGCCTGATAAAGAATCGGATAATGTCATAATTAATTTATATAATCTCATGCAGGATTTCGGAGAACTGGAAGACCTTTCCTATAATAAAGAAAATCCAGAAGAAGAAGCTATATATAAAACAGCAGAAATTTTATTTAATAAAAATATTTATGCTCACAATTATTTAACTTAAAAACCAATAATTGTAGATATTTCAATAAATGGGGCTGCAAATATTCCCAAAGCAAATACGCCGATTACACCTAATGTCATGACGGTTTTTTCTAAGAACGAGGATTTTAAAAATTCCAGAGCAATATTGTTTTGCTCAGGCTTAGTGTACATTGCTTTTATGATTTTCATATAATAGAAAAACGCTATTACAACATTTATTAAAGCGATTACAAGTAATGGAATAAATTCATAGCCAGCTAAAATAACAGCTTTAAATAAATAAAATTTGCTGAAAAAACCTGCCGTAATGGGAATTCCTGCTAAAGACAAAAGACAAAAAGTTAAACCAAGGGCATAATACCTGTTTTTGCATGCAATGCCATTGAAATCGTCTATATTTTCTTTTCCGGTTTTTGTTATAAATAAAATCACAGCTGCCCATACGCCGAAATTCATAAATAAATAAGTCATCAGATAATAAGTAACGGCGGTTATGCCGTCATTGGTAAGAATAGCTAATCCTAAAAGAATATATCCTGCGTGAGCAATAGAACTATAACCGAGTAATCTTTTGATATTTTGTTGGTTGAGTGCTGTTAAATTTCCTACAGTCATTGTAATAGCTGCAATTGTTCCAAGAATAAAGCTAAAAACACCTGTTTGTAAAGGCATATTTATTGCAAAATTTATAAACACCGCAAAGCCTGAAATTTTTGAAACGACAGAAAGATAAGCTACAACAGGCAGAGGAGCTCCTTGGTAAACATCGGGAACCCATGAATGAAACGGCACTGCAGAAATTTTGAATCCAAATCCCGCGATAATAAACAGAAATGCTAATAACAATACGGCGTTTATTTCGTAATTAGTTAGTAATATTGCTATATAGTCTAAATTTGTTTCTCCGGTTATTCCGTAGATAAAAGAAAAACCGTAAAGCATAATTGCGCTGGCAGCGGCGCCAAAAACAAAATATTTTAAAGATGCTTCATTGTTAAATTTGTTTAATTTTGCATAACCGCAAAGGGCATAACTGGAGAGACTTAACATTTCAAGAGCAATAAAAATCATTATAAGATCGTTTGCTCCGGATAAAAACATTGCTCCTAAGGAAGCCATCAATATTAAAAAATAAAATTCTCCGACGTTTTTATTTAGAGATTTAATATAAGATTTGGAAAGAAACAATGTTAAAAGCGTTCCTATAAGAATAATTGTTCTAAATAAAAGCGAAAAATAATTTGAAATAAAACTTCCGTAAAAAATCTCATACTCAGCGGAAAAATCTATTAAAAACATTGATATCAGGGCGAGAACAACATAACCAACACTGATATTAAATATCACATCCTGTTTTTTTATTGCAAAATTTATAAAAATTATTGATAAAATACCAAGAATCATTATTAATTCGGGTAAAAGAGCTATTTTTATATCATATAAAAGATCCATTTCAGACTCCCTGTTAAGTCAAATTCATTAAACTGTTTATGGTAGGAACAAAAATATCGGTTAAACCTTTGGGATAAACTCCAAAATAAACTGTTATAATAGCTAAAGATAACATAACAACAAGTTCATGAGGTGTTGCATCAGGAAATTTCTTCCATTTTTCGAACATATTGCCCCAAAATATTCGTTGAAACATCCATAAAATATAAGCTGCAGTAAGTATAATCCCCAATATGGCTATTGCGGTGAGAATTTGTATAGACCACGGGAAGTAAGTATCAGCAATATAGAAACCTTTAAATACGTTAGAAGTGAAAGCCCCATAAAAAACTAAAGTATCTGCGACGAATCCGATTAAAAGAGGTAATCCAAGACCACCTAAGGCAATAACCATCGCAAGATACATTATTTTGGGTGAATTTTCTCCTAGTCCGCCCAATTCTGATATTTTTCTTGTATGTGTTCTTAAATAAATCATTCCTACAATCATAAATAATCCTGCGCTAATTACGCCATGAGCAATCATTTGGAATACAGCTCCTGACACACCTGCTACATTAATCGCTCCCAGTCCTAATAGAACAATTCCCATGTGACTTACGCTGCTATATGCGATCAGTTTTTTTAAGTCCTTTTGAGCAATAGTGATTAATGCTCCGTAAAGAATACTTATAACACCTAATATTACTAAAAGTGGAGCCATTATGGCCATTATTTCGGGCAAAATTTGTAAATTCATTCTGATTAAGCCGTAGCCGCCCATTTTTAGAAGAATTCCGGCAAGAATCATACTCACAGGAGTTGGCGCATCAACGTGAGCATCAGGTAGCCAAGTATGCAGCGGAACAACGGGAAGTTTAACTGCAAATGCAATGAAAAAACCTAAGAAAGCTAATATTCCTAACAAGGTGGGGTATGAAAATGCTTTCATATAGGTATATGTATTCATATCAAAGGTTAAAACCCCTGTTTGGGTATAGTAATAATAAACCACTGCTAAAACAGCCGCTAACATAAAGATGCTTCCGGTAAACGTATAGAGTATAAATTTCATTGCGGAATATTCTTTTCTGCCTGTGCCCCAAATTGCTATGAGGAAATACATCGGTATAAGTTCCAATTCCCAGAAAAGAATAAATAAAAATAAGTCAGTTGAGGTAAATACTCCTAAAATTGCTGTTTGAAGCAAAAAGATCATTGAATAATAAAATTTATGCCTTTTTTTGATAGCATATTTACTTGCAATGAGAGCTAATAAGAAAAGAAAAGTTGTTAAAACCACTAAAATAACAGAAATACCATCAACGCCCAGTGAAAAATTTACTCCAAGAGGTTCAATCCATGCTTTTCCGCCGGGGAGTTTGAGAGTTTCCTGATATTGAAATCCTTCTGTGCGTGGGTTGAAAAAGGCTATGAAGAAAAGTGAATAAAAGAAGATAAATCCCCCAAACCCCTTAGCAAATCTCCTTACTTTGATTTCGTTTTTTGGAAACCAGGGGCCAAAGATTATTAATGAACCTATTAAGGGTAAAAATACCAGTAGTGTAATGGATAGTAAATTCATTTTATTCCTTTATTTTCCTATAAATATAACCATTGAAATGCGATAAATATTAAAGCAAGACCGATAAGTCCTGAAAATAGAACGGTAATGTGTGTTTGTAATTGTCCTGTTTGGAATAAACTAAGTAACCAGCCTTGGAACCGTACCTTTAAACCCGTTAAATTCACTAAACCGTCAATCACATATTTGTCAAAACCTGATAGAATATTGCAAATTGGCAAAAAGAGTTTACTTATTAAACTATAATAAAATTTATCAATATACCATAAGTTAGTTGTGAGGAGATAAAAGGGTTTTGTGATTTTGATTAAGTTGTTTGCAGTGATGCCGGACTGTTTTCTGGCTTGTTTAAATTTATCCCAATACAGATAGGCAGCGGCATAAGTTCCGAATAATGCAATTATGAGTGAAATAAACGGCAATAAAAAACCTTCATAATGAATAGGATTTACAAGAAAATCTTTGTTAGCCAGAATATATTTTTCAAATGAAGGCATAAAGAATTTACCGCTCAAAAATAATCCTATAAGTGCCGAAGGAACAGCAAGAGCCATTAGCGGAATATTCATAAAATCTGACGGAGCGTGAGACTGGTCTTCTCCTTTATATTTGCCTTCAAATACCAGAAAATATGTTCTGAACATATAAAAAGCTGTAAGACCGGCA
>CAYZIV010000021.1:0-7520 GCA_964478475.1 uncultured Gammaproteobacteria bacterium
CCTTCTTTCTTTAATTCAAAGTCGTTTGCAATGATATTAAGTATTGAAGTGAGTCCTGTGTAATTGGTGTCAATTATTTTTTTTGTTTCTAAAAAATCTTTTTGAGCTCTTGTCTGATTACCTATGTAATCAACTGCGAGAATAGCGCCAATCGGTTGCGGATTTAAATCTTTATAGAAGTTTCTATGTGTATAAAATTCCAGCACGTTGAATTTAATTATATTAATTTCATTGCTAAATAAGCCTGTCAGATAATCTTTTGTTTTTTGCATTTCATCGATATCTATATCAGCAAGATGTAAATTATATCCTTCAGATGCGTATTTTTCAGCCAGAGCTTTACCCATATCAGAATTCGCCCCGATTATAAGCACATACCCCATTAACTTTTATCCTCATTAGTTTTTAATATTAATATTATAGCAAAAGCATTAAAATTATAGTTTAAAATACATGCAATTTCACTTAATTGTAATGAATAAAAAAGCTTTGAATGTTTTTATTATAAAGTTATCCGTGATTTAGATTAATTAAGGATTTAAATTAAATAAAAAAGTTCCATTATTAATTAAAAAAAATTATTATAATAAATAATACTAAATATTTTAAATAACCTTTGTAATTCTGTTTTTAACATAGGAACAATTAAAGTTTTGCAATAGTGAGCCGATAATTTTAAATATATAGTCTATATCGAAACTGAGCAAAAATAGAGGAATTAACAAAGGGTTGAGGCTAAAATGCGCTCTAAAAGAAATAAGAAGAAAATAATAATAGCAACAGTATTTGCAGTACTGGCAACATCTGTTTTGTTTAATTCCATTAATGCGCAAAAAGCTCTTATAGCGGAATTAGATAGAAAAATTCAGCAGCAGCAAAAAGCAGCTCAGACAGGAAATGCTTCTCAACAGGAAGTTGTTCCAGAAGGGCCTGAAAAAGAAAAGTTTAAGGCAGTTGTAGCAGCTGATGATATTAATGTGGGAGATATCTTTACATTGCATAAATTAAAAATAGAAGAGTTTTTTGAGGATGAGTTACCATCTAATTATTTTAAAACTCCTGCTTTAGTAGTTGGAAAAAAAGCCAGTAAAAATATAATACCCGGGGCTTTTATTACACCTGCAGAAGTTCAGGTTACTGATATGAATACAATAGACATACCAAAAGATGTAAGAGCGGTAACAATTCCTGCTGAGAACTTCGAAGGATTAGCTTCACATATAATAGTCGGATCAAGGGTTGATATATTAAAAAAGGGAAAGCCTCCGGAATTTATTGCTCAAAATGTTAGCATAGTAGCTTTTGAAGAACCGACAAATATAAATAATCCACAACCAAAAACAAAAAAATCTGAAGCGGAATCAGCTAATTTAACGGCTAAAAAAGCTGGGGCAATAACTTTTTTAATTCCTGTAGATATTGTGTCAGACTTGGTTTTTGCTATGAGCAATAACAAACTTCAACTTATAGCAAGAAACAGCGGGGATGATAAAATTATTATGCCTGAATCTGATTTGCCGCCGCCTCCTTCTTTCGATCAAGTGACATCGATGCCGGATGTTCCAAAGGAGGTTGATTTACCTCCACCAAAAATGCCGAAACCGGAGCCGAGAAAAGTAGAAATTATAAAAGCCAACACTGTTTCATCAATAGAATTTGATTCTGTTGATTTTCAAGCGTCAGAGGCAGGAAATGATGAATCGTTATCTAATAAGAAGCTTCAAGATTTATTAGATATGCTTAATTAAGGGGATTGATCTTGAAAAAAATAAGAAAAACAGCAATCATAAAAATTTTTACAGCACTGATGTTATTTTCAGGGTTAATTTTATTTACTATGAGAGGATTTGCAATAGAAGAACCGAATTTAAGAGAGCTGGATTCGGATTATCTTGATATTGATGAGAATTTAATTAATCCTCAAAGGGATATAATATATAATTCAAATGAAATTAAAAAAAATCAAAAAAAATATAATGGAGAACAAACTGAAATAAAAACATCTGATCTAAGCGGTGGTATTTCTGAGTTGAGAGCAATTGTAGGCAAATCTCAGATAATAAGATTTGATGAGCCGGTAAAGAGAATATCTATAACAAAGCCGGATCTTGTGGATATGGTATTTCTCTCGCCGCGTGAAATTATAATGAACGGTAAACTTAGTGGGGAAACCACAGTTATAGTATGGGCAGAAGAAGGTGACCCGGTATTTTTCAATCTTTTTGTAGATAATAACAATCTTAATTTTATAAAAGAAGTTAAAAAAATAGCCCCAAAAGAAGATATAGAAATTAATTTTGCTAATGCCGGAACTGATGAGGGCATGAAAGTAGTGCTTTCGGGAGTGATATCTTCTTCTATAATTAAGGAAAGAATAGTTAACCTTGCGGAAGCATACGGTTATACTTTAGTAGATCTTGTTGAAGAGTTAGTTCCTCAGATTAGGCTGGAAGTTAAAATTGTTGAAATGGGGGAAACAAAGAATAAAAGCAGAGAATATGAATTTAAGGAAGGTATATTTGATTATATAGAATACGCAGGAGACCTTGCCGGGGGTGATTTCAGCAGCTTGCTTCCAGAGGGAGCTGCTTCTGATGACCCGTGGATTATAGATGAAGGGTTGAAAAACCTGGTTAAAGGCGATCAATTTGGCGGTAAATTGTCCGGAAATACATTTTCCGGAGGAAGTTGGAACGGTTGGAGAGTTTTTCCTAACTGTAATCTTAGTTTGAAATTAAAAGTTGCTGAAGATGAGGGTTTGGTTAAAATTTTGGCAGAACCTAATGTTATGGTTCTTAATGAAGAAAGCGCAACGTTTAATGCAGGAAACAAAGTTCCAGTACCGGATGGGGTTGATGAATTCGGAAATATCAAGTATACCTACGAGGATGTTGGAATAAACCTTTCTATTACTCCGGATGTTCTGGAAGAAACAGAAAGAATTGTGTTAGACATATCAGCAGAAGTTAGTGAAATTGATGAGGCAGCTTCAACACCTACAACATTTGGTTTTTTGACAAGAAAAGGAGAAACCATGGTAGAAGTTGCAAATAATCATACAACTGTTATAACAGGGTTGGTGAAAAAAAATGAGGGTACAACAAGAACAAAGTTTCCGTTTTTATCGAATCTTCCGGTTGTTGGGAAGTTGTTTGACAGCGTTACAGCTTCAACTGAAGATACAGAGTTGATGATTTTTGTCACAGCATCAATAGTTAAACCTGATTTGGTGAGGGGAAGATAAAATGCTTCAGATTCCTATGCTTGTAGTTGATAGCGATCCGAGCACAAGAAGTCACCTTGTGAAACTTCTTGATGATTTTGTTTTTATTGATTTGATAGGCGAATTTGATAATGTAATTGCCGCATATGATGTTGTAGTGCAGGCAAGACCTTTTATAGTGCTTGTTGATCTTACAGATAACGTTGATTTAGGTCTTGATACAATAGAAAAGATACAAAATTTAAATAGAAATATTGTTATTTTGGCATCAGCAGAAAAGGCGGATGCAAATTTAGTAATTCAAGCGATGAGGGTTGGGGCGAGAGAATTTTTAATCAAGCCTATAGTAAGAGCTGATCTGCAAAAAGCATTAGCAAGAGCTAAAGATGTTTTAAAATCAGATGACGATGTTGTTGATGGACAAATTATTTCCGTATTCAGCAATAAAGGTGGAATTGGCAAAACAACTCTGGCAACAAACCTTGCTTTGCAATTGAGTGAAGTTACCGGAGAAAAAGTTTGCATCGTTGATTTGAATTTACAAATGGGTGATGTTGCAACTTTTCTCGATATAAACCCTTCATTTGATATAGCTTATGTTGTAACTCATTTAAGCAAGTTAGATGAATCATTTTTACACAGTTCACTTGAAAGATATAAAAATAAAGATTTATACATTCTTTCTGATCCTCCGGATATAGAACAAGGCGAAGAAATATCAGCTGATGATATAAATGTTCTCTTAAATTTTTTAAAAACGATGTTTGGTTATATAATTATTGATACCAGCAATAATTTTGATATTAAAACCCTTACCTGTCTTGATGTATCGGATCAAATTTTTCTTGTTTTAATGATAAATTTGCCTTCGATCCGGAATGCACAAAAATGTTTAAGTTTATTTAAAAGACTTGAATATGATAAAACAAAAGTTAAACTGATAATAAACCGTTATATAGAAGATGATGAAATAACAGTTGAAGATGTTGAAGAAGCATTAGACAACGATATTTATTGGAAGGTTCCAAATGCTTATTTTCCTATAATGTCATCAATTAATAAAGGAATACCTGTTTCTCAAGCTAGTCCTGATCTTGATATCAGTCAAAATTTTGTGGAGCTGGCTGAAAAAATAAGCGGAAAAATGAGCAGTAAAAAAGCTAAAGAGAAAAAAGAAATAAATTCCAGTCTTCTACATAAATTTGATGTGCAGACTCTTGTTCAAAAGGCTAAAACATTGCAGGAAAATCTTAAAAATATTGATTCTCCAATCATAAAAATAATCTTAAAAAATATGAATAAGCAGAAACAATAATTTATTATTAATAAATAAAGGAGGCAACTTTAATGTCTTTAAAAAACAGGCTGACAAAACCGGGACAATCACAAGTTAACCCTGATAATATCAATTCAGGACCTTCTAAGGAGCAAAAACAATATATAGAAATGAAGGAAATGCTTCATTTGTCACTTATAGAAAAAATTAATTCCTTAGGTGCTTGGGATGAATTGGATCCTGCTGAACAGGATGATTTTTTGAGGAATTATATTGAAAAGAAATTAATGAGCGAATACGGCGGGATTCCTCTTTCTACTTTTGAAAAAGATAAAATCATAACTGAAATTAAACAGGAAGTAAAAGGTTTTGGTCCGTTAGATCCTCTGTTAAAAGATCCTAATGTTTCAGAGATCATGATAAACGGATATAAAAATGTATATATTGAAATGAGCGGGAAAATAAAAAAAGTTCCCTCAGGATTTAAAGATGACAGGCATCTTTCAAATATAATAGAGAGAATAGTTTCAAAAGTTGGGCGAAGAATAGATGAAACATCTCCAATGGTTGATGCTCGTTTGCAGGATGGGTCAAGGGTAAATGCAATTATACCTCCTTTGGCTATAGACGGACCATCTCTTACGATAAGAAAATTCAAAGCTGATGCAGCTACAATGCAAAATCTTTTGTTTTGGGGGTCAATGACGGTTGCGATGGCAGAAACTCTTAAAGCAGCTATTGCAGCAAGATTGAACATTGTTATATCTGGAGGCACGGGTTCAGGTAAAACAACTCTTTTAAATAGTCTTTCAGCTTATATTCCAGAAGGTGAAAGGATCGTAACAATAGAAGATTCAGCAGAATTGGCGCTTCAACAGGATCATGTAATTAGATTGGAAACAAGACCGCCTAATATAGAAGGAAATGGAGCTGTAACAGCAAGAGATTTAGTAAAAAATACGTTAAGAATGAGACCGGACAGGGTTATAATCGGAGAATGTCGTGGAGCTGAGTCACTTGATATGCTTCAAGCGATGAATACCGGTCATGATGGTTCTCTTACAACAGTTCACGCAAATACTCCAAGAGATGCCTGCAGTAGGTTGGAAACTCTTGTTATGTTCGCTGGTGTTGACCTTCCTGAGAAAACTATAAGGCAGCAAATCGCTTCAGCCGTCCATTTAATAGTTCAAGCAAGCAGGTTAAATGATGGAACAAGACGGGTTACATATATCACTGAAATAATCGGAATGGAAGAAAACACTATTACAATGCAGGATATATTCCGTTGGGAACAGTATGGAATGGAAGAAGACGGAAGAATAATAGGATGTCACGTATCCACAGGAGTAAGACCTCATTTTGCCGATAAATGTAAGGCAAAAGGTATAAAATTGCCTAATGATATATTTGATGTTAATGCGCCTGTTGTGTATAAATGTAAAAATCCGCCTAATTTAAATGCATC
The DNA here is from genome assembly GCA_964478475.1 of uncultured Gammaproteobacteria bacterium. Classification (GTDB taxonomy): domain Bacteria; phylum Cyanobacteriota; class Vampirovibrionia; order Gastranaerophilales; family UBA9971; genus CAYZIV01. The sequence continues at coordinate 5,968 of CAYZIV010000021.1, forward strand.
AGAACTTGATAAAAAAGCTAAAGCTGCAATGCAAATGGGAAATAATCAGCACAGAAAGCAGGGAGAGGCTATTAATTCATTCCTGCGAAACAGGCAACAGTTGAAAAACAGTTAGTAAAAAAATTTAATGTTAAAAATTAAAAACAAAAATAATAAGAAAAATTTTTTAAAACGATTTATAGATAAAATATTGGAAAAATTAAGATGATTGATTTTTTTATAATAATAGTGTTGTTTGGAGCTGTTTTTTCAATAGTTTATTTTTTTGTTTTAGACGATAAAGTGCAAGATGTAAATATTCAAAAGCGGTTATTAAATATTAGGGAAGAACAAATTCAGGAACAGGGTGCTTCAGAAGCAAATCATATATACAATGCTCTTGGAAAAAGAGAATCTTTAAAAAAATCAAATAATTTTGATTTAATGAAGGATCAATCCGAATTTAGAATTCCTCTTTTGGGGGTATTATTTAGTAAATCAGAACAGACAAAAAGAACTAAAGAGATGTTTAAAAAGGCGGATATAAAAATGCCTGTTGATGTATTTTATATGCTCATAGGTTCATTGATATTGCCTTTTGCAATACTGGCAATAATAACGGTAAATGTTTTTCTTTTAATTATAGGATTAATTGTTGGTTTTATGCCTATTGTTTATTTACAAATGAAAATAAAAAAAAGGACACAAGAATTTAGTCAGCATTTCCCTGATGCTCTAGGAATTATTGCAAATTCATTAAGAGCGGGGCATTCGCTTTTAGCATCATTGCAAATGGTTGCAGCAGAGAGTCCTTATCCGGTAAATAAAATTTTCAAAACAGTATCAGATGAAATTGCATTAGGAAGAGAAGTAAGAGAAACCTTGCAGGATATGACTACTACTTTACCTAAAAATGCTGATTTAAAGTTTTTTATAACTGCTGTTTTAATTCAAAAAGAAATTGGCGGAAACCTGGCAGAAATTATTGATACTTTATGTGTAACAATCAGGGAAAGGGAAAAACTTATGGGGCTGATAAAAACCCAAACTGCTCAGGCACAATTATCAGGAATGGTGTTGGGTTTAGCGCCTGTTGTTATAGCTGGTTTAGTGTCATTAATAAACCCGGAGTATATGGGCCCTCTTTTTAATACTCCTATTGGAAATGCTGTTCTTTTTATTTCTTTTTTAATGTCGTTTCTGGGTTTTATGGTAATTAACAAAGTAACTCAAATAAAGGTTTAAAAATTTATTTTAGTCGGAGATTTTTATAAAAATGGATCTTATTTTATTAATAATAGTAATGTCATCGATTGCTTTTATAGTTTATGAGCTTATGTCGGATGGTTTAGACGGAAAAGTTGCTGAGAGACTACATAAACATTCTCTTTCGATTGGAGAAGCAGAGAAGAAAAGAAATGAAGAGATTGATGAATATTTTAAGCAGGTTCGGCGTAATATAGCGCAGAAGATGACAAAAAAATCAAAAGATGTTTCTGAGCAAAAGCAGATATTGCTGGAAGCAGGTTTATCAGCAGATGATGATACATTTCTTGAGCATACATCGAAAAAAA
>CAYZIV010000021.1:7620-10055 GCA_964478475.1 uncultured Gammaproteobacteria bacterium
TTAGATAAAAAGTAATTATGAATAAAAAACCTGTTGTAGCAATAGTAGGAAGACCAAATGTAGGCAAATCAACATTTGTAAATCGGCTTATCGGTTCAAGGGAGTCGATTGTTGATGATATGCCCGGAGTAACTCGGGACAGGCTTTATTTTGAAGCGGAATGGTCAGGTGTGCCTTTTACAGTTATCGATACCGGAGGAATAATTCCCGGTATGGAAGATGAGATAATGCTCTCGATTAATTCTCAAGTAGAAATAGCAGCAGAGCAGGCGGATGTAATTATTTTTCTTGTAGACGGAAGAGAAGGGCTCACTCCTGTAGATGAAGATATTGCAAACTTACTCAGGCGAGCTAAAAAACCGGTATTTCTTGCGGTAAACAAGGTAGATACTCCAGAAAAGGCTTCTTTTGTGAATGAATTTTATTCACTCGGATTAGGCGACCCTCATCCTGTATCTGCTATGCATGGCACAGGGGATGTGGGCGATCTTTTGGATGAAATTATAGAGATATTGCCTAAATATAAGGAAGAAGAGGCTAAAAGACCTATTAGAATAACCGTTTCAGGTAAGCCTAATGTTGGTAAATCATCATTGATTAATAATCTTTTGAGAGAAGAAAGAGTTATTGTCAGTGAAGTTTCCGGAACAACAAGAGATGCTATTGACACTTTGGTTAAATATAGCGGATCGGAATATATTTTTGTAGATACAGCAGGTATCAGAAAGAAAGCAAAAGTAGACTACGGGGTTGAAGGTTTTTCTGTTGACAGGGCAATAAAGTCCATAAGAAAATCGGAAGTTGTCCTTTTAATGATTGATGCAACACAGGGAATCACCGACCAGGATAAAAAAATTGGGAATATTATACTCGATGCCGGTAAGGCAGTGATTATTATCGTAAACAAATGGGATCTTGTTGAGAAAAAAACATCTAAGACCATAAATGAATTTACCCAAAAAATCCGTCAAGAAGCTCCTCATCTGGATTTTGCTCCTTTGTTATATATAAGCGCAAAGACAGGTCAGAGAGTAAATAAAATTTTTCAATCTGTTCACGAAGTTTATGATTATACACACAAAGAAATTGCCACAAGTCTTTTGAATAAGACTATTATGGAATTTTATGCAATAAATCCCCCACCTTCACAAAAAGGCAAGAGGTTGAAAATTTATTATTCAACTCAAGCAGGAGTAGCGCCGCCTACTTTTATACTCTTTATTAATGATAAAAAGCTTTTTCCGACATCTTATGAAAGATATATAGAAAATAAATTAAGAGATTCTTTCGGTTTTATCGGAACACCAATAAGACTTATATTAAGAGAAAGAGGAGAGAAAAAATAAATGACGTTTGAATCGAATATAAGGCCAATACAATGGACAGGAGACCACGTAAAACTTATTGACCAGACGAAGCTGCCATATAAATATGAAACAGTTGATATTAGAAGCTGGCAGGAAATGGCTGATGCTATAAAAAATATGATAGTAAGAGGAGCGCCTGCAATCGGAGTTTCCGGGGCATTCGGGCTTGCTCTTGCGGCAAGAGAGTTTTTAATCTGTGAAAACAGGGAAGAATTTATTAAAAATATCGAAACAGCAGCAGAATCATTGAAAACAACAAGACCCACCGCTGTAAATTTGATGTGGGCGGTTGATAAACAGCTTGATATTATTAAATCTGTGGACGGGAGTCCGGCGGAAATGACGCGAAAACTTGAAGATAATGCATTAGAAATGCTGAATGATGATATTGAAATTAACAAAAAAATAGGCGAACACGGAGCAAAAATTGTTCATAGAGGAGCAACTGTTCTTACTCACTGTAATGCGGGCGCTCTTGCAACTGCGGGATATGGCACAGCACTGGGTGTTATTCGCTCTGCTTTTGCACAAGATCCTACAATAAAAGTTTTTGCTAATGAAACCCGACCTCGGCAGCAAGGCGCAAGACTCACCACCTGGGAGCTTGTAAATGATGGCATCCCTGTAACTCTTGTTACAGATGGCATGTGTGGTTATTTCATGAAAAAAGGTTTAATTGATGTTGTGATAACCGGTGGGGATCGAATCGCCGCTAATGGGGACACTGCTAATAAAATTGGAACTTATACAGTCGCATTAGTTGCAAGAGCCCATAATATTCCTTTTTATGTTGCAGCGCCTTATTCTTCTATTGATCTTGCTATAAAATCCGGAGATGAAATTGAAATAGAAGAAAGAAATGCCAGCGAAATAACTAATATAAACGGTGAAAGTATTTGTCCGGAAGGGGTAAATGTTATAAATCCAGCTTTTGATATAACACCAGCTGAATATATAACAGGAATAATCACTGAAACAGGAATTTATACTCCTATAGAACTTGAAAAATCAATTAAAGAGAATATAAGGAATTAACAAAAAATTATTACGCAAAATTTTTCAAAATGC
>CAYZIV010000022.1:0-10043 GCA_964478475.1 uncultured Gammaproteobacteria bacterium
ACCAAAACTCCTATAATTAATATTAAATTTCTTATTACATAGTATAAAGATTCAAATAATTTTTCAAATATATAACTATTTTTTAATTAATTTGATAAAACAAAAGTTACAGGACCGTCATTAATAAGGCTTATGTCCATCATAGCCGCAAATTTTCCCGTTTTTACAGGTATATTTTTAGTTTTAATTCTCTCAATAAATTTCTCATAAAGAAACAAAGCTTTGTCAGGCTTTGCTGCATTGTCAAAACTCGGCCGGTTCCCTTTTTTGCAATCTCCGGCCAGTGTGAATTGCGAAACTACAAGCATTTCCCCTTTAATATCAAATAAAGAGCGGTTCATCTTTCCGTCTTCATCCTGAAAAATCCTTAAGTTTGCAATTTTATCAGTTAATGTTTCAACTTGTTTTTCGCTATCGGATTTTTCTATTCCGAGTAAAACAAGTATTCCCTGAGATATTTCGGAGAATATTTCGTTTTCTATGCTAACTGATGCTTGTTTTACTCTTTGTATTACTGCAATCATTTATTTTATAAATCAGATCTTGGTTTTAGAGTTGGAAAAGAGATGACATCTCTTATGTTTGGAGAATTTGTTAAAAGCATAATTAATCTGTCAATGCCGATTCCTAATCCACCCGCTGGCGGCATACCGTATTCAAGAGCTTTAAGAAAATCATCATCAATTTCCTGCGGTGTTTCCATATCATTTTCACGTCTTGAGTTTACTTGGTCTTCAAGTCTTCTTCTTTGGTCAATTGGATCGGTTAATTCTGAAAATGCATTTGCTATTTCCCAGCCGTTAATCCTTGTTTCAAACCTTTCAACAAGCCTGGAATCGTCCCTATGCGGTTTAGCTAATGGAGAAATATCTCTTGGATAATCAACAATATGAATAGGTTGAATTAAGTGAGGCTCAACTTTTACTTCAAAAACTTTATCTAAAATTGCTCCCCAGGAATCGTTTTGATCGGCTTCTACTCCAATTTTCCTGGCTTCTTCCATTGCTTCCGGTGCTGATAAAAATTCACTGAAATCTATGTCAGTATATTTTTTAATTGCTCCAATCATTGTGAGTCTTTGCCAGGGAGGAGCAAGGTTAATTTTCACTCCCTGAAATTCAATTTCCATTGTTCCGTATAGTGATTGAGCGATTGTGCTTATCAAATTTTCTGTGAGTACCATCATTTCATTGTAATCAACAAAAGCCTGATATAGTTCAAGCATTGTAAACTCCGGATTGTGCTTTGGAGAAATGCCTTCGTTTCTGAAATTTCTGTTTAGTTCGAATATTTTTTCGCCTAATCCTCCGACAAGAAGCCGTTTTAAATAAAGTTCCGGAGCAATTCTTAAATACATATCCATATTAAGTGTATTATGATGAGTGATAAAAGGTCTGGCAGCAGCTCCGCCAGCGGATGGTTGTAACATAGGCGTTTCTACTTCTAAAAACCCTCTATTTGTCAGATAATTCCTTATTTCTGTTATTATCCTGCTTCTGTTCAGTAAAGTTTGTCTTGTTTCAGAATTCATTATCATATCCAGATAACGTTGTCTGTAACGGGCTTCCGTGTCAGTAAGTCCGTGAAATTTTTCAGGCAGAGGCAGTAAAGACTTTGATAAAATTTTAAAATCCTGGACTTTTATGCTTAATTCTCCTCTGGGAGTTCTCCTAACTGTGCCGTAGACGCCAAGAAAATCTCCAACATCAAGAAGTTTTAAGAGCTTCATCTTTTCTTCATCAACGTTATCTTTATGAATGAAAAGCTGAATTTTTCCTGAACTGTCAACGAGATCAAGGAACATGCCATTATTTCTCATTGCCATAATTCTTCCGGCGACATTAAAAATTTTTGAATCTTCCTCTCCAGGTGAGAGATCCTTATATTTTTCATGAATATCTGCTGTGCAGACAGTTCTGTCAAATGTGTACGGATAAGGGTTTATCCCCATATCTATAAGATCATTTAATTTTTGTATTCTTATATTTCTCAGATTCTCGAGGCTACTTTGCGTTGTTTTTTGAGACAATTTATCCTCCACCAATGTGTATATTCAAATTTCTCACTGTTTATTTAATTATGATTTTATCATCAAAAAAAAATTGCATAAATTATTTTATTATGCCGGAATTTAGAATTTCTTTAATTTTCTTTCTCATAGTGTTTTGAACTAAATCCACAGGGAGAGTGCCATCTACAGTTTCAAAATTGAATTCATCTTCCATTTTTGCGTATTCTGTAAGGATTTTACGTTGATAAATTTTAAAGCTTTCATAAAAATCTGTGCTTAGCCCAATGTCACGTCCTGATTCATAATAATCAAGGCCACTTGCGCCGATAATCCTTTTTAATAAGATATCAACAGGCATTTTTAGATAAAAAACAAGATCAGGCTCGGGGGCAAAATTATATAATTTTCTTATCCATTCGGGGCTAACTCCTCTTACGACATCTCTGGAGAATGCTGTATATGTGTATCTGTCTGTTATAACAATCATGCCGGCTTTTAATGCGGGGATAATAGTATATTCCAGTCTATCTGCAAAATCTGATGCGTATAAAAGGCTAAAAGTATAGGCGCTAAGCAAATTGCGTTCTTTAGCTTGGTCAATTGCTTTTGAGATAAGTTTAGAAGTTTTCCATTCGCTGACAACTACTCCATAGCTTTCTATAGAAAGCCAATTTTTTAGTTTTTCAATTTGTGTGGTTTTCCCAGCGCCATCTGTTCCTTCTATGGAAATCAGAAGTCCCGGATAACCGTGTTTTGTTGTGTTATTAAGTTTTTGTTCCATATATCTTACCTAATAATCGAGAATTATTTATACTTTTATATTTTTTTCTTCAAGTACTTTTTTAACTATGTTTCTAAAGCATATTTGTTGGTTATGAACAGTGTCTGTGCCGTCAATTTTGATAAGATCGTATTGATCAACCATTTTATCGTATTCATTGATAACACGTCCTTGAAAGATTTTGTAGCTTTCATATGGGTCATTGCTAAGGTGTAGATCCATGCCAGCTTCATAAAACTTAGGAGCCCGGTTTGTACAGATCCTATCGAGAGAAATTTCTACAGGAACCTGGAAATAAAGTGCAAGATCAGGATTTATAGAAAAACCATACATATTTCTAACCCATTCTGGGTCGACCCCTCTGGCTACGTCCCGAGCAAAAGCCGTATAAACATATCTGTCTGCAAGGACTATAAAGCCGGCTTTTAGGGCAGGAACAATGATCTGTTCAAGCCTATCTGCGAAATCTACCGCATGGAGCAATGAAAAAGTTCTTGGCGTAAGCAGATTTTTCTTTTTGCCTTTTTTAGTTGTATCAGAAATGATTTTTGAGGAATTCCATTCAGTGAAAATAACATCTTCAACTGTTGATAACAGCCAATCTCTTAATAAAGATATTTGTGTGCTTTTTCCCGATCCATCTACCCCTTCAACAACAATTAGTGTTCCGGGCAATTCATGAGGTTTTGATAAACGCATTTGTCTGACTCAATCCATATAACTTTTCTTTTTTTAATAATATAGCACACACAAAAATTTTATTTAATATTAAAATTTAAAAATTGACTGTACAATTCTTAGTTGGCATAATAAAGGAGATAACTAAACCAGCTGTGTTATAAAATTTAATTTTATTTGGGAAAAGTCGTGTGTGTAGAATAGGCGCAATAAAATCAAAAAGATATCTTCACCCTTCCAAAGCCTTATATTTAATGAGGTCTCAACAAAAGGGGCATGATAATTCAGGTTTTGCAATGGTCATGCAGGATTTAGGCGGTATTTTTGAAGATTATAAAGAACTGCCTATTTTATCTATGGCATGTACCGATGAAGGGTTGAATATAACTGATAATATCCTTTCAGCTGAAGGTTTTACAAGGGCAATGCAATGGAATCCGGAAACAAATTACTCTCCGGATTTAATTATAGAAACGATGCCGCAGTATGTATTCCTTGTGCTTCAATATCCAAAGACATATAAAAATGCAACAAAAGAAGAAAAAGAAGATTTGCTTGTAAATACAAGGTTAAAAATCCGAAAAGCTCTTGAAAAAGAAGAAAAAGGCTATGTATATTCTTTTTGGCCGGACGTAATGACATTAAAGGAGATAGGCGATCCTAAAGATATAGGAACGTATTTCGGTCTTTGGGAAGAAAATAATTACTTCACAGCTAAAACAATAACAGCACAGTGCAGGCAAAACACAAATTATGATATAGTTCGCTACGCTGCCCACCCCTTTTTCTTAGAAGGATATACAGTTTTAGCAAATGGGGAAAATACCTTTTTTGAAAAGAACAGGCTATTTCAAAAAAGCCTTTATAAGGGTTACATTGGTTTTGAATCTGATTCACAGAGTTTTTTGTATACACTGCATTATTTGAACAAAATTCTTAAATGGCCGCTTAGTTATTATAAACATGTGACGACGCCGTTACCTTATGAAGAAATAATTAAAAGGGAAGACAAAGATATTCTTTTGAAAATCAAGCAATCGCTTGGACATCTGGAGATTAATGGACCAAATACTATAATTGGAGCTCTTCCTGATGGAACTGTCTTTACGTGCTGTGATTCGAAAAAGCTGAGGCCGGTGGTTGTAGGAAGAACTGATGAGACGGTAATTATAACTTCAGAGGTCAGCGGAATTAATGAAATATTGCCCAATAGAGATTGGGAAAAGGATATTTATCCACATGAACGAGAAACAGTAGTTGTAACAAATGATTTAAAGGTCGAACAATGGCAGCAGTAAAAGTAAATGAACTTAATAAAGATGAATTATTCTGGCAATTAGAGTATGACACACATAGATGCACGTTCTGCGGAAAATGTATTGCTGCATGTCCTTTTAATGCAATAGAAGCAAAAGTAGAAAAAAGGAGAAAAGTTACAAGTGAAGGACCTACGCCTACACCTAAAGTGAAATTTGAAACGGTGCCGGTGATAAAACAGGTTGTTAGCACAACAAATTTTTGTCGAGGTTGTGGAATATGCGAAAAAGTTTGTCCGAATGATGCGATCAAGCCTGTGAGAAATCCGGATGAAAAGTTCGCGATGAAAATCCGGGCGAACACAGCTGAATCTCATACACGAGGCGGCAGGTCTAATTTGAATTCTGATGAAAGAACGCTGGATAAAATTGTAGTGGGAAGGATATCACAGATGACCGACCCCTCGCTGGATGCTCAAAGACATACTTTTGACCTATTGGCCCCGCTTGGCAGAATACTTCCTCCTGAACAGCTCCCGATTAATATAGTTGATGGAAAGTTGGAAGTAGCAAATGATACACCGCCTGTAAGGTGGATTTACCCGGTTATAATTGGTGATATGTCAATTGGTGCATTGTCATGCAGAATGTGGGAAGCGCTTTCAATTGCAACAGCGTATTTGAATGAACAAGTAGGACTCCCGGTCAGGATGTGTTCCGGAGAAGGAGGGCTTCCTGTAAGGCTTTTAAAATCAGAATATTTAAAATATTTCATATTGCAAATAGCATCAGGACATTTTGGCTGGAATAGGATAATAAACGCAATGCCTGATATGCAGGAAGACCCTGCAGGTATTTTAATTAAAATAGGACAAGGGGCTAAGCCCGGGGATGGCGGACTTTTGCAGGCGAAAAAAGTTGCAAAGCATATCCAGGAAATCCGTGGCGTTCCTAAGGCTGACCTTCTTAGTCCGCCAAATCATCAAGGCCTGTATTCCATTGAAGAAAGCGTGCAGAAGATGTTTTTATCTTTAAATTCAGCATTTAAATTTAGAGTGCCGGTAGCTATCAAAGTGTCAGCCAGCGCAACCAGTGTTTCTGTGTATAATAATTTATTAAGAGATCCTTATAACATAGTAGGCGGTTTCTTTTTGGATGGAATACATGGCGGAACAGGCGCTGCTCATGAAATTTCTCTCGATCATACAGGTCATCCCATTGTTTCCAAATTAAGAGATTGTTATCAAGCAGCTGTTTATCAAGGAAAACAAGGACAAATTCCATTATGGGGAGCTGGAGGACTTGGAATGACCGGAAACCTTGCTGCTGATGCGGCTAAAATGATATGTCTTGGAGCTAACGGCATATTTACAGGCAAACTTATGCTTCAATTAGCCGGGTGTGTTGGAAATGACAATGGAAAATGCAATTCTTGCAATACAGGACTGTGTCCGGTTGGAATTTGTACACAAAACCCCGTGCTCACAAGAAGACTTGATGTTGATAAAGTTGCAGAAAATGTAGTTAATTATTTTATATCTGTTGATAAAGAAGTGAAAAAAATATTAGCTCCGATAGGAAACAGTTCGTTGCCGGTAGGGCGTTCAGATGCGCTTGTGTCAACTGATAAAGCGATTGCAGATAAATTACAGATACAGTATGGATGTTAAATGAAAAAAACAGATCAAAAAGCTATAATAAACGGTGTTATTGACGGGCATAGAATATCAACCCAGCAATTATTGCAGAAGATATATAAAAAGCTGGAAGAAGGGTATACAGAGTTTGAAATTAATGCATGCGGGCAGCACGATATTGGCGGACCACTTTGGGATAAGGCAAACAATACTTTAAAGTTCAAAGTTACTAATCCGGGGCAACGAGTTGGCTCTATGGGTATGGCCGGAACAATAATAGAAGTTGAAGGATCAGCTCCGGCGGATGTTGGATGGCTTAATTCAGGAGCTGAAATCGTTATAAAGGGCGATGGTGGAGATACAACTGCTCATTGTGCAGCATCTGGGAAAATTTACATTGGAGGAAGAGTAGGCACAAGGTCCGGAGCCTTGATGAAATATGATCCCAAGTATACTGCGCCTGAATTTTGGGTTCTTAAAAATACCGGGTCATTTAGTTTTGAATTTATGGGCGGCGGCTATGCTGTTGTTTGCGGCTGGGGTTGCGAAGAAATTGACTCTGTGATCGGTTATAGAAGCTGTGTAGGAATGGTTGGCGGAACTGTTTACGTCAGGGGAAATGTTAGTGGATTGTCTGATGAAGTTTATTTGATGGAACTTGATGATGGAGACAGGGATTTTCTCCTCAAAGGATTACCTGAATTTCTTACAAAAATAGGAAAACCGGAGCTTATTAATGAATTAAGTAAGGATATACAAGAAAATATAGGGATAAAGTGGCAAAAAATACTTGCCAAAACATATGAAGAGCGTTCAAATAAAAAGTCTTTGAAGACAATTAGGGATTTTAGATTAAAAGATTGGATGGATGGTGGAATATTTGGCGATGTTCTGGAAGATGATTTTAACGTTGCAGATTTTGTATCTACAAATGATAATAGACTAAAATTCCCTGTATGGAACAATGCTTTATATAGCGCGCCATGTGAATTTAATTGCCCGATAGGAATTCCGACACAAAAACGTGTAGCTTTATTGAGAGAAAGCAAAACAGAAGAAGCACTAAGATTAGTTCTGGATTACAGTCCATTTCCAGCATCTGTATGCGGGCAGGTTTGCCCTAACTTGTGCATAGATGAGTGTAACCGTAAATATCTTGATCTTCCGGTAAAAGTTGATGAATTAGGGCTTCTTTCAAAAGATATAAAAGTGAATTTACCTGAAAAAGAACTTGATAAAAAAGTAGCAGTGATTGGTTCTGGAGTTGCAGGATTGGGATCAGCATGGCAATTAAGGAAACTAGGTTATCAAGTAGATGTTTTTGAACAAGATAGTGTGTTTGGCGGTAAGTTAATGCAGGTCATTCCAGGAAACAGGCTTCAAAAAGAAATTTTAGAAGCTGAACTTCAAAGAATAATTGATATAGGAGTAAACGTAAAAACTAATACAACTGTTGACAAAGAATTATTTGAAAAAATAAAGTCTGAATATGATGCAGCGGTTGTTTCATCGGGAGCGCATAATCCGGTAATAATTCCTTTTGAAGGGAATGAGCGGCTTGTAAAAGGACTGGATTTTCTAAAATTAATAAACAAAGGCAAAACACCCCCCGTGGGAGAAAAAGTTGTTGTGATTGGCGCTGGGAATGCGGCTATGGACGTTGTGATCGGAGCTTATGAATTAGGGGCAAAAAAAGTAACAGCAATAGACATTCAAAAACCTGCTGCTTTTGAAAAAGAAATAAAACATGCTGAAAATCTCGGCGCAGAGATTTTATGGCCATGTTTCACAGAGAAAATTACTGATAAAGGAGTCCATTTAAAAGACGGAAGGGTCTTAGAAGCTGATATGGTAATTATTTCTATTGGTGACAGACCTGATTTATCTTTCCTCGAAAAAGAATTTTTAAATGAAAAAGGATTTATAAAAGTTAACGAGTATAAGCAAACAGAGGCTGATCCTAAAATATTCACAGCAGGGGATGTTAATAAACCGGGACTTTTTACAGATGCTATAGCTGAAGGACGCAGGACAGCATTAAACATTCATAATATGTTCACTAATCAGCCGCTTGATGACTATGCAAAAGCTCCAATGATTCCGAGCGATAGAATTAAACAGGAATTTTATCATCCGATGAGATCAGGAAAAGTTTCCTCGATGTCAGTAAATCAGGAAACTGATCGTTGTATGAGCTGCGGTTACTGCAGAGATTGTGAATATTGCATGGAAGTTTGTCCGGAACAAGCAATTAACAGGGTTCAAAATTCAGATGGAAGTTTTGAATACACAAGCGATCCTGAAAAATGCATAGGATGTGGAATATGCGCCGGGGTTTGCCCCTGCGGTATCTGGGCTATGGAAGATAATTTAATAAAGTATTTAGAAGAATAATTTTTTGACATATTTCGCAATATGATTTCTGGAATTGCAAAATATGATTGTGATTAGAGAAAAGAACCTTTATAATTAAAATATAGATTAAGATAGTTTTTTAAGATATTAAAAAACGAGAAAAAAGCATTTAATTATTTCAATAGCCTCTACTATTTCTATTATTACCCCTACAAAGGGGTATTTTATTTGTAAAATTAATATACAATCATCTGTTATATTTGATTGATTATGCTAAAATTCAAATATAGTCTTGAGGAAAATTGAATGTCTTATTATAAAACGCAGGCAATAAACTTGAAATCGTATAATCTCGGGGAATCAGACAAAATTATTGTGATGTATTCAAGAGATTATGGAATTATAAGATGTGTAGCTAAGGGGGTAAAAAAGTCTAAGAGCAAATTGGGCGGCAGGATGCAGTCTCTTATGGCAAATAATCTGCTTGTTGCAAAAGGCAGAAACCTTGATATTGTATGTCAGGCAGAAAATACGGAAAGTTTTAATAAATTAAAAACTGATCTTACAAAATTATCATATGCTTTTTATTGCACAGAATTAATAAATGTATTTGGTTTGGAAAATGATAGCTGCAGTAAAAATATTTACGATAATTTTTTCGATACATTAAAGAATATTGAGACTTTTGATACAGAAGAAGAAGTTCTCTGGGGTGTTTTGAGATTTAAATTAAAACTTGCCGAATATTTAGGATATGCAGTAGAGCTTGATCACTGTGTAAAATGCAGTAAGACAGAAAATAAATATAAAACATATCATTTTTTCTGCTCAGAAACAGGCGGAGTGATCTGCAGTGAATGTTTTTCTCAAACCCGGAAAGTTTTTAATATTGATAAACGACACATTAAGTTGTTTAAAGATTCGCTTAATTATGATTTTCCTTTTGAAAATGAGCATAAAGATAAAAACTTATTATTTTCAGGCTTTAATATTTTGAAAGAATTTATATCGATAAGATCCGATAAAAAGCTAAAGACACCTGGTTTAATAGAAATTTTATAATAGGAAGTTCGTGAATGCCGTTTTTTGAATCATCAAATAAGAAAAAGAAGGAATTTAAGCCTGATCATAAGGTATATTTATCTTTAAGCAGTGAAGGCTTAGGGCATTCCAGCAGAGGTCTTGCGATTGCAAGAGAATTTCAAAAAGATGAAATAATTTTTGGAACATATAATTATGCATTGGAGCGGATAAAAAATCATGGCTACAGCTATGCGGAACTTCCAAGAGAATTGGAATTGGTCGGAATCCAGGGGTCTTTTGAT
>CAYZIV010000023.1:0-10025 GCA_964478475.1 uncultured Gammaproteobacteria bacterium
AGCAGAATATTAATTGATAGAAAGGCTCAATTAGTAATAGTTACTATAGTTGCGGCTAAGCCGGGAATTATAGTTGGAAGAGGCGGACAAGGAATAGAAAGTCTTAGAAAAGAACTTAGTGCTTTTTCTCAAAAACGAATTCAAATTAATGTTCTTGAAGTAGCTAAAGTAGATATGGACGCTCAATTGATATCAGAATTTATTGCTCAGCAGTTAGAAAAGCGTGTTGCATTTAGAAGAGCTATGAAGCAAGCTATTCAAAGGGCAATGAGATCAGGAGTTCAAGGTATAAAGGTTTCAGTATCCGGCCGTCTTGGTGGAGCAGAAATTGCCAGAACTGAATGGGCAAAAGAAGGAAGAATACCTCTTCAAACATTAAGGGCTGATGTGGATTACGGAGTGGCTCAGGCTGTTACTCTTATGGGAATTATAGGTGTAAAGGTCTGGATATTTAAAAATGAAATATTGCCGGGCGAAAAAATAGATCAGAATATAAAAGCAAAGACAGCCCCTTCTTCTGAAGCAGCTCCAAGAGAAGCAAGAAGAGGAAGACAATAAAGTCTGAATGAAATAATAAATAAAAAAACAAACTAGGAGCAAATAACAATGTTAATGCCAAAAAGAACTAAATATAGAAAGCAAATGCGCGGCAGGATGACAGGTACTGAAACAAGAGGTACGACAATTCAGCATGGAGAATATGGTATTCAGTCGCTAGAGCCATGTTGGATTAATAGCAGACAAATAGAAGCCGCAAGAAGAGCAATGACCAGGAGTATTAAAAGAGGCGGAAAAGTTTGGATAAAGATTTTTCCGGATAAGATTATCACGTCAAAACCAGCAGAAACTCGTATGGGAAAAGGAAAAGGAGCGCCAGAATATTGGGTTGCTGTTGTAAAGCCCGGAAGAATTATGTTTGAATTAGCTGGTGTTGCTCGGGAAGATGCTGTAAAAGCACTTGAATTGGCTGCTCAAAAACTTCCAAACAAAGTTAAAATCGTTGAAAGACAATATTAAGATAATTAAAATGGTGAGCAAAAAATGAAACTTGTTGAAATTAGAGAACAAACAGTTGAAGAGTTAAAAGATAAAATAATTTCCATAAGAAAAGAATTATTTGATCTTAAAGTGCAAAAAGCCACTTTTAAACTTGAAAATGTTTCAGAAATAAGTAAAAAAAGAAAATTAATCGCACAAATAAAGACAATTATTAGAGAAAAAGAAACTAATAAATAAAGGAAAATAAAATGCCTAAAAAAGAAAGAACAGGACAGGTAGTAAGTACGAAAATGGATAAGACGATTGTAGTTGAAGTTCCGGATTATAAACCACATCCTATTTATAAAAAAATAATTCGTACAACTAAGAAATATAAAGCTCATAATGAAAATTTGGAATGTAAAATTGGCGATGAAGTTAAATTAGTTGAAAATAAACCAATGAGCAGGACAAAGTTATGGAGAGCTGTGGAAATAACTAAAAAAGCAACTTAAAACTTAAAATATTGAAGTTTTATTCAAATTTTTCTTGTGATAGAATAATTTGCGAAAATAACAAAATATATAGACAAAATCCTAAAAATAAGGACTAAAAAAATGATACAACAGGAATCAAGATTAAAAGTAGCGGACAACACAGGAGCAAAAGAACTTTTAGTAATAAGAGTTTTAGGAGGTTCCGGCAAAAAATATGCAGGTATCGGTGATCTTGTAGTTGCAACAGTAAAAGAAGCATCTCCAAATATGCCTGTAAAAAAGTCAGATATAGTGAAAGCAGTATTAGTGCGTACGGCATTTACTAAAAAAAGACCAGATGGCACAAATATCAGGTTTAGTGATAATGCTGCAGTTATTATAAATAAGGATGGAAATCCTCAAGGTACACGTATTTTTGGACCGGTAGCTCGAGAACTTCGTGATAAAGGGTATATGAAAATTATTTCACTTGCGCCGGAAGTGATTTAGGAGAGCTAATAAAATGAAAAGCAGAATTAAAAGTAAAAAATCAGATAATAAGCTTCATATAAAAGCAGGCGATAGAGTAGTTGTAATTTCAGGCAGGGATAAAGGAAAAGTAAGCAGTGTAAAAAAATCTTTGCCGAAATTAAATAAAATTATTGTAGAAGACGTTAATATGATAACTAAAGCAATGAAAGCTAATCCAATGGCGAATTTTCAGGGCGGATTAATTAAAATGGAGTCTCCTGTTAGTTCATCCAAAGTTATGCTTTATTGTTCAAAATGCGAAAAAGCGACTAGAATTAGTTATAAAAAACTTGAAGATGGAACAAAAACAAGAGTTTGCAAAAAATGCAACGAACAATTTGATGTATAAAAATACCAATATTTGTGAGGTTTATAAATAAATGCCAGTAACCAAAAGTATGAAACAAAAATATGAAGAAGATGTTATACCTGCTCTTAAGGAGAAATTTGGCTATAAGAATATTCATCAAATCCCAAAAGTAGAAAAAGTTGTTATAAATATGGGTGTAGGTGAAGCGGTTCAGAATGTAAAAGTGCTTGATTCTGCTGTAAGTGAGCTTACTAAGATATCAGGTCAAAAACCTATTGTGAATAGAGCCAAGAAATCGATAGCAGTGTATAAATTGAGACAGGGAATGCCTGTTGGCACAAATGTGACTTTAAGAAAAGATAGGATGTACGATTTTCTTCAGAAACTTATGTGCATAGTACTTCCTAGAATTAGAGATTTTAGAGGAGTAAGCGATAAGAGTTTTGACGGAAGAGGTAATTATTCTCTCGGGTTAAAAGAACAATTGCTATTTCCAGAAATCAAGTATGACGATGTTGATATGGTAAAAGGATTAGATGTAACGATAGTAACTACAGCAAAAACCGACGAAGAAGCAAAGGTTCTGCTTGCAGAGATGGGAATGCCTTTTAGAAAAAAATAATTATCGATTTTAGAAAAAACAAGATCAATTAAAAACAAAACATAAAAAGGAGAAAAATTTTGGCTAAGAAGTCAATGATAGCAAAAGAACAAAGAAGAATAAGACTGGCAGAAGCTGGAAAATATCCTAAGGTTAGATTGCATAACAGATGCAGAGTTTGCGGAAGACCTAAGGGGTATCATAGAGATTTTGGTCTTTGCAGAATACATTTAAGAGAATTTGCTCTTCAGGGATTATTGCCTGGAGTGACTAAATCAAGCTGGTAAAGAACAAAAGAGAGGAATTTCCAATAATGTATACAGATCCCATAGCTGATATGCTGACACGAATAAGAAATGCAGGAAGCGCAGATCATGAAAAAGCAGAAATGCCTTCTTCTAAGTTGAAAGTAGAACTTGCAAAAGTTCTAAAAGCTGAAGGTTATATTAATGATTATAATGTCAGAGAAGAAGGAAAATTTAAAATTCTAACGGTTGAAATAAAATATGAATCAGATAAACAACCTGTTATAAGAAAGATAAAAAGAGCAAGTAGACCTGGTTTAAGATTGTATAAAAAAGCTGATAAGTTGCCAAAAATTTTAGATGGTCTTGGAATTGCAATTGTAAGCACAAGTAAAGGTCTATTGACAGATAGAAAAGCACGGAAAGAAAATGTTGGAGGCGAAGTCCTCTGTTACGTATGGTAATTATTGTTAAAATAAATGATGGAGACTGATTAAAATGTCCAGGATAGGTGTAGCTCCAATAGAGATACCAGATAAAGTAAATGTTGAAATAGAAGGAAATTTAATAAAAGCAACTGGTCCGCTCGGAAAGTTGGAAGTTCAACTTTTGCCAATAGTAGAAGTTGAAAAACAAGATAATAAATTAATAGTTAAGAGAATAAATGAAGAAAGAAAAACAAGATCTCTTCATGGGTTAAGCAGAACGTTAGTTAACAATATCGTAGTAGGTGTAAGTAAAGGTTTTGAAAAAAAACTTGAAATTCACGGTGTTGGCTATAAAGCAGCTCTTGAAGGAAAAGATTTAAATTTAGCTCTTGGATATAGTCATCCTGTAAAAATAGCGCCGCCTGAGGGTATTGAAATTAAACTTGAAGGAGCTAATAAAATTACTGTGTTTGGTGCTGATAAGCAACTTGTTGGTGATACAGCCGCTTTAATCAGAAGTAAAAGACCTCCTGAAGTTTATAAAGGGAAAGGTATACGGTATGTTGATGAAGTTGTTCGCAAAAAAGCCGGCAAAGCAGGTAAAAAATAAAAGTTAATATTACAGGTGATATAAAATGATTAAGAAAAAAATAAGAAAAAATAGTACTCAAAAAAGACATTCAAGGTTAAGAGTTAGTTTAAGCGGAACGTCTCAAAGGCCAAGATTATCTGTATTTAGAAGTAATAAGCATATTTATGCGCAAATTATTGATGATGTGCAGGGGAAAACTTTGGTTTCAGCAGGGACAGTTGAAAGTGTTTTAAAAGAAAAAATGAACCATGGCGGTAATATTGATGCTTCTAAAGAAGTCGGTAAATTGATTGCTCAAAGAGCTTTAGAAAAAGGTATAAAAGAAGTTGTTTTTGACAGAGGCGGAAATATTTATCATGGTAGAGTTGCTGCAGTAGCTGAAGCTGCAAGAGAAGGCGGAATGGATTTTTAGCATTTTATGCTGAAATTTAATTATAAAAACTCAATTTTTAATTGTTGTTTTAACTGTCGGGTTAGTGTTTTTTGAAGCTGAAAGATCAGAATCTTTCAGCTTTTTCAACTTTTTTAAAAAAGAAGTGCAGGAGAAAGAAGTTATTCAATTTGATGATTTGATATTTGAGCAGATGGAAGAAGATCTTAAAGAAAATATTAAAGATAAAGATAAAAAAACTGATAAGGATGAATAGATAATCTGGTTAAATGCGAGATAATTTGAGTTTTAAATTTAAGAAACGGTTTGATTTATAGGTTTTATAGATTTTTTATAATTTTCTAAGTTAAATTCTTTTAAATTTTGAGAAGTAAGAAATGCTTGTTTGAATTTTGTGTTTTTATCATTACCGCTTATTTTTTTGAACCCGTTAATTACTCTATGAGAAATCGCATTGTTTAAAAAGCCCATCACTGTGCATACTATAAAAAGATTTTTAACACCTTGTTCTGCAATAACTTTAACTCCCTGGTTATGTTCGGGAACTTTTAAAAGTTTTGCCAGGCCTTTTTGAGCAGGTTTCACAAGAGTTTTGTCTGCTAAGCCAAGTAATGAAAGTTGTAATAACGGATCAACAGCTTCTCTTACAGTAGTATAAGGATTGCCTGCTTTTACGTTTATACCGAAACGGACTGCGAGGTTTGTCCAAATGCTTCTTTCTAACCATTTATCATTAACGTTAGCTTGTCCTGCCATTTTTTTTCTAAAAGAATTGTTTCCGCTAATTTTATTTGTGATTTTTTTTGTTAATTTACCAAGCTTATCAGTTATTTTAAGATTTTTATTTATTCCTTTAAAAATATTGCCAATAGCTTTATAAGCCATCGCGTCTTTTTTAAATAATTTTCCTACAGCATTTGTTCCTTCAATTAAAACTAATGCGCCTAGAGCGCCAAATATTGTTTTGTCGGTTTTATTCCATTTCTTTTTATTTGTTTCAGAGTTTTTTTCTTCTTTTTTTAATGATTCAATATTTAATTTTTTTCCCGTAAAATTCATCAATGGGTCTAAGTATCTTGTTACAAGAAATGTTGCTGTTGATAAAGCTCCCATCAAAAGACCAAAATTGGTAACTTTCGATGTTCCTGATGTAGTAAGAATTTTTTTAGCTTTTTGAGCATTATTTTTCAGTAAGTCATTAACAACTTTTTTATTTTGTCTTATTTCTCCAACTAATCCGGGATTATTTATAAACGGATTGATTCTTTTTGATTTTTTAAAGATTTTTAGTGGATTAAAAGAATTTGTGATTGATTTAAAAGAGAATTTGCCTTTTTGAGAAGATTTTTTTGTGAAAGCTTCAGTGAGTTTTGTTGCTTTTTCCTCAGACATATTAAGTATATTCGCTGTTGTCTTAGGATTTCTATATACTGCTTCTACAATATGCCCCTTATTTTTTGCAAGTTCTTTATCAACCGGGTTTAATTTAGTTCCCATGACTTTTTCGGCAATTTTCATAGATAAATTATCAATTTTTTTCCCATAACCGAGCATTACTCCTAATCCACCTAATGCTACTCCGGTTTGCCAGGATGCCGAATAAATTTTATCTTCTTTTGGGGTGTTTTTGTCTGCTAAAGTAATAGCCGGTCTTATGGCTAATATTCCTAAAGTGCTTACAAGAGGAGCTATTATTGGGTTTGTTCCATAAGCGCCGATTTTATTAAGAACCTGAAGTTTTCCTTTGAATGCTAAATTGGAATTATTATTTTTTAATGTAAAATTTCTATTTTTATTTCCATGAGTACATCTATTCTTGTGTATTTGATTTCTATAAGATATTGAAGTACTCAAATTTGTCATTTTTTATCTTTAAATCTCATTCCTGTCTTAACAAAACTTGTAAAATCAAAAAATTGCTAAATAATTAGATAAAAATAGTTAATAATCTGTCTGAAAGTTGTTAAAAAGAGCTTAATATTGATTAAACGGAGTTGTTCAATATCTCTAAAAATTAATACAACTTTACAAATAAAAATAATATATAAAAAACCAGAGAATTAATTAATGCTATAATAAACAAAAAATGATCGCAAACATTAAAATAATTTGAGTTACAAATTTTTACAACATGATAAATTAAAAATGGAATGTTTGGGTTTTGGTAAAAAATAAAAGATGAACAGTGTTTTAGATAAAAACTTACAAATAATTTCTAAATATAATGAAGAGTTAGTTAGAAAAATTTCTTCCATAACCGAACTGGTTGGTGAATATGAAATAAAAGAGGCTAAATCCGGCGATAATATATTATTTAAAGGTGGAAGATCTGTTGATAATAACATAGACCCTATTTGGGATGCTGTTGAAAAATTTAATGGGCTTAAAGATAAATCTGTTAAGAGTATAACGGTTATATACGGGCTTGGACTGGGGTATATTTTAAAAGAATTTTCCAAAAGATTGGATGGAAAAATTATAATTTATGAACCCGATTTGGAACTTTTAAGAATTTCTCTTGAAATTGTTGATTTCTCAGAAGAATTTAAAAATTCTAAAATAATTTTAACTAATACTTTTGAAGACATAGAAAATGCATATAGTAATTTGTTTTTTGTTAATTATAAATTAAATATAATTTGTTCAGACTATTATTTAGAGGATGATCTACAGAATTTAAAAAAATTGAAATCTAAAATTGAGGAAACTCACGGAATTTATCAATCTAATTATAGTAATGCTATTAAAAAATCAACTGTGTGGACAAAAGCTTTAATAGAAAACATATTATCTGTTTTAAAAAATCCTGACCTGCACGTTTTAAAGGATAAATTTAAAGGGAAACCTGCTGTAATTATATCGGCAGGGCCATCATTAGATAAGAATATTCAGGATATAAAACCATATAGAGATTCTGTAATTGTTTTTTGTGTGGGTACAGCCTTTAAAGCTGCTGTTAAACATGGCATTATTCCTGATTTTGTAGTTGTTATAGAAACAAGTTTTCTTACAAAAATACAAATAGATTTGCCTGAATTGGAAAAAGTTAACGTTATAGTTGGGACAAATACTTTTAAAGGGGTATTTGACCTGAAACCGGCAAGTTTTTTTAATTATCATTCAAATAAAACCCCTGCAGCTAAAAATTTTGGAGAAATACTGGGAGTGCCTATTAATTTATATGAAACAGCGGGTACGGTTTCTATAATTTCTCTATATGCAGCAAAAATGCTTGGTTGTGATAAAATAATTTTGATTGGTCAGGATTTGGCCTATACGGATAATAATTGTTATTCTGAAAACTGCATTTATGGGGCTTATAAGCTGAATGAATCTAAAGAAATTGGTGTTGAGGGCAAAACAAAAATAGAGCTTCAGCAGGTTTATGATGAAGACCGTATTATAAATCATTCAAAAATTTTAAATAAAGATTTATGTCAAATTAAAGGTCAAAATGGCAAAACATTAATCACAAGACCGGATTTTTTGTTATTTAGTAAATATTATGAAGAAATAGCAAGAAAATATTCCTCTGAAATTAAGTTGGTGAACTCAACAGAAGGAGGTGCTTTTCTTGAAGGGTTTGAGCATATTTCTTTAAGAGAAGCTCTTGAAAAGTATTCTGAAAGTGCAAGTTTTAATGTGAATTCAATTGTAAGAAATCATCAGTGGGATTTAAAGGATTTTAAAAAGAGGAAAAAAATTGTAAGAAATACATTAACTAATATTATAAAAAATTATAATTCAATTAAATCTCATATTGTTGAAACCAAAGAAACTGGTTTTATATCAAATTTGTCTGATGAGAATGCAAAAATATATGAAGAGTTAAAGAGTTCTTTATTGAAATTCCATCAATTAAAAAATAAAACACACCTTGATCCTGATGAAAAAAAGTTTATTAAAGAGAGAACGGAAAAAAATAAACTTTTTTATGGATCATTTGATGAATCAATAAATGAACTTTTCAATGAAGATATTGAAAAGTTCAAAGAGAAGTTAAATATATTGCAGAAAAATTATATAAAAATAAAGTCTGTTATAGAGCATGATTTCTTTTTAAGAAACATGGTTATGGGTAATATTTTGTTAGTGGATAACGCAATAAAAGATTTTCGGAAAAACGATGAAAATCTGTTAGATTTATATAAAAAATTATGTAAAATATTTATAAAAATGGATTTTGCATATCCATTTTATATTGAAAAAATAAAAAAAAATCTCGAGCAGTTAAACTAGAAAAAAGCCCGTTAGATTTAAGTTTTTATGTTAATATACTTTTAACAAATTAATGATAAGTTAAAAATTTAAAATTTTGTTTAATCCGGGAGAAAAAAATGTTAGTATTTTTTCAATTTATACAGATTTTTTCAGGAATAATGATAGTTTTATTGATATTGCTTCATTCGCCAAAAGGTGGCGGTATAGCAGCAATGGGAGGTTCTTCTCAATTGTTTTCCAGTCAAAAAGGGGCAGAAGCAGGTTTAACTAAAGTTACAACTTTTTTTGCTTCAGTTTTTATAATTGTTTCAATCCTGTTGGGTTTTAATATAATAAATTAATATGTTATCTGAAGAAATAAAAAGAGCGTTTAATTCTTTACAAAAAGGCTGTTTTAGAAAAATAATATGTGGTGCTGCAAATACCAGCCAAAAACAGGTTGAAAGACTATCGCTTATTTATTCTTTGTGCGGGGTTGATGTTATTGATATTTCTGCGCAAAAAGAAATCTATGAAGCAGCTAAAAAAGGAATAGCAAAAGCCGCAGAAGCAGCAGGCGACAATCCGTTTATATATCCTGAATTCAATGCTCCAGTAATAATGAAAAGCATAAACGCCGGAGATGACAAACATTTTAAAAAAGCAAACTTCGACCTATCAAATTGTATAAGATGTTTAGAATGTGTAAAAACCTGCAACTCCGGAGCGTTAACTTCTACAGAAGAAAAACTTGAATATGATAGCGAAAAATGTTACGGCTGCGCAAGATGCGTTGAAGCCTGCCAGCACAACGTAATAAGCCTGATTAAAATTTCCAATAACCAAAAAGATATTAGTCAGGATAATTTTGAAGCCATAGAAATTCACACAGGAAATAGCTCGCTTGAGGAAGTTAAAACCTTCATAAAATCTAATAAAACTATAATAGAAAACGCTGAACTTATTTCAGTAAGTGTAGACTCGGTGCGGTTTACCGGTAGAGAGTTTGTAGAGTATGTGAAGTCTATAGTGAAAATATTTAATAAAAAAATTATTATACAAGCAGATGGAGCATCAATGAGAGGTGGAACTAAGGATTCATCGACCATCCAGACGATTGCAGCAGCAAATAATCTTCTGGATGCAAAGATTGATGCCTTTATTCAGATTGCAGGGGGTACAGATCATTTAACACAAGAAATTGTCAACTTCACAGATCTTAATGTTTCCGGATTAGGTTATGGAACTTTTGCAAAAAAAATCATTCTATCTT
>CAYZIV010000024.1:0-9898 GCA_964478475.1 uncultured Gammaproteobacteria bacterium
TGTCATTCTGAACTTGCGAAAGCGAGCAGAGGCTGAAGGGTGAGCTTTGCCCGCCTGTCATTCTGAACTTGATTCAGAATCTCATAAACGTACGGTCTTAGCTTATATGTTTTGTTATTGAGACCCTGAAATAAATTCAGGGTGACAAGATAGAATTTCTAACACGCCGGCGCATCACTTATGGATTCATCTATTTTAGCTACGTCAAGTTTATCAAAATCAAAATTCTTAAGTTCTTCAACAGCGCCATGAATCGCTCTGGAAAAAGCAGCTATTACCTCCGGACAAAACTGAGTGCCCGCCGCGCCTTCGATTTTCCTTACAGCATCTTCATGAGATAAACTGCCTCTGTATGCCCTGTCTGAAGTTAAACCGTCATAAGCATCAGCTACAGCTATTATTTGGGACTCTACCGGAATGTCTTCTCCTTTAAGCCCGTACGGATAACCTTCCCCGTTATAATGCTCATGATGACAACCTACAATCTTAATAACATGATTTAACTGCTTTATTTCTTCCAAGATTTTCATCCCAATTATAGTATGGCTCTTTACAAGCTCAAATTCTTCTTCAGTAAGATTACCCGGCTTGGTTATAACATTTACAGGCACTCCGATCATTCCGATGTCATGAAGCAATCCCGCAACTTCAAGCTCACTTAATCTTACATCTGATAACCCATATTCTTCACCTATTTTTAGGGCAAAAAATGTAACCCTCTTACTCCGCCCGGATGTATGCGGATCTTTCGCGTCTAAAGCCTCCATAATAGCAGAAATCGTGCCTGAAAATAATTCTTTTAAATTATGAGCAAGTTTTTGATTGTCAATATTTAACTGATAAATTCCCAAACAAGCCTCTACGACATTTAAAAGATCATTCGGCGTCCAGGGTTTTTTTAAATACCTGTGAATTTTTCCGTCGTTTATCGCTTCCCTTAATATATCCATATCCGCAAATGCAGTAACCAGCATTCTTACGGCTTCAGGTCTTATCTCATAAGCATGCTTTAAAAATTCCGTACCTTCCATCTCAGGCATCTTATGATCAGAAATAACCATATCAACCTGATTATTTTTCAATATTTCAAGACCTTCTACAGCCCTGGTGGCAGATAAAACATTATAATTTTTTCTTAAAGTCCTTGTAAATAGCTGTATGTTGTCTTTTTCATCGTCAACTACAAGTATTGTAAATTTGTCCATTTAATAACTAAACCATTTCTTCTTTTTCTGATTCTTCACTTTCTTGCGGATCTTCTTTTATTTCAGCCTTTTCTTCAATCGGAGTTTTTTCCTGCCAGTCACGAGAAATTTTTATTGTAAATTTCGTTCCCTTACCCTTTTCACTTTCAACTTCTATTGTGCCGTTATGACTCTTTATTATCTTATAAGTAATTGATAACCCCATTCCGGTACCTTCACCTACAGCTTTGGTAGTAAAGAACGGGTCAAAAATTTGATTAATTATCTCCTGATCAATGCCTGTGCCGGTATCCTGTATTTCTATTATTATGTCATTATTTTCACATTTTGTCCTAATATATACATCGCCTCTTTCTTGAATAGCTTGAGCCGCATTATCAAAAATATTCATGAAAACCTGGTTCATCTGACCGGCAAAACACTCTAATTTAGGGACTTCACCGTATTCTTTAACCATTGTAACTCTATCTTTATATTTGTTCTGCAAAATATTCAGCGTGCTGTCAAGACTCTCATTAACATCAATTTCTTTAATTTGACTCTGGTCAAGACGCGAGAAATTCTTTAAATCCAATATAATTTGCTTAGAACGCTCAGCTCCGTCCGCACAGCTTTGTATGAGTTCTGAGAGGTCTTCTTTTAAAAATTCATAGTCAATTTCTTCTTTATAGTCTTCGATTTCTTTATAATTATCGTTATCTTGTTGAGCTTTTTCATATTTTGAAATAATTTCAATCAAATTATTGGAATATTCTTTTAAATGGACCATATTTCCATAAATGAAGTTGATAGGATTATTAAGCTCATGAGCCACACCGGCGACCAATTCACCGAGCGATCTCATTTTCTCGTTATGAACAAGCAGTGACTGAGTATCTTTAAGTTCTTCATAAGCTTTATTCAACTCTTCATTTTTACTGCTTAATTCCATTGTTCTTTCTTTTACTTTTTTCTCCATAGAAGAATACAAATCATCGAGTTTTTCCGCCATGTAGTTAAAAGCTTTTGCGAGAATTCCAATTTCATCATCAGTTTTTATTGAAGTTCTATATTTCAAGTTTCCTTTTGAAAATTCCCATACACCCATCACAAGCTTTTCTATAGGTCTCGTAACCTGTCTTGCCAGGATTGATGCTGAGAGAAACCCGAACAACACAAATGTTACAGCTAAAGCCAGGTTTCCTCTTTTTAAAATTTCCACAAGGTTTAAAATAGCAGATTCCACATAAAATGAAACCGCCATAGTGGAATCGTCATCCAGTTCAAAAGTTCTTAACTGAAGGCCTTTCTGATCGATATTACCAAAATATCTCTTAAATTCTTCATTTGCCCAGGGTTTTTCCGAATTAGTTTTTACCCCTTCGAGCTGTGGAATTGAAGACCATTCATATTCATTGGTAGAATTATTTATCACGCCGACGTGTAAAATTAATTCATTTTTCACAAAGTCGTTTATAAGATTTCTAAATTCGCGAAATCTTGCATTTTTAAGATAGTCGATTTTATATCTTTCATAAACAAGGTTGCTAATCGAGTCAATTTCGTTTTTTTTATCGGTTTTATACTGTTCAACTATTGGAGAACTTGCGTATATATTATAAGCGGATATAAAAAACACCGAATAAAAGACTGAAATACCGATTATTGTAGCAAATTTTGCCACGAGAGTTGATTTTTTCTTTTTAATTTTAGGTTCTGACATAAATTAATTATTTCCTGAAGTTTCAAATATTTTTCCAATAAAATAACCAAAAAATCCGGCGGCAACCGCTCCTAAAAAACCAAATTTACCAGCATTATAAACAGTCTGATAGTCTATTGTCATTGAATCTAATATTACTACAGAACCGACAATTAATAAAGTGGAGCAGGATAAAATTAATGCTATTTTATGAGATAAAATAATAACAAACACCCCTTTTACAAAAAAATAAAGTTTTTTTTAAAAATATCACAATAAACTAATATTCATCAATAATCCGGAAAAACTGAAACAAATTTACCAACTCACTTCTGTTTTGATAAGCACGGAATTATTTTTGTTATTAAGTTAGCATAAAGGGATTCCTCTATAGGGTATAGCTTTTTTATCAATATAAATTAATAATAAAAATATTCTTACCTTTATTATTTTTATTCTATCATTTTTTAAATTTTTCTGCATAAAGAAAATTGCCAACAAAGGGCAAAGAACAATCAAAAAGCCGGTTAACTCAGATACGGTCACAATATAACTATAATTTTACACAAATAACAAAATATGAGTTTTCAAGGGGGGGAAAATGGAAAATTTTGGCGTTTTTAAAGTTTTAATGAAAACTTTATTTATCAGTGTTTTTTCAGTATTACTAACTTTGCCCGCGCATGGATTTTCAGAGATTTTTTCTAATGAAGAAAAGACAAACATCAAGGTATATGAATCTGTATCTCCGTCAATAGTGGCAATTGATGCTGATATAAGAGAAGGCATATCAAGCGGCACAGGGTGCATAATTGACCCAAGCGGACTTATTCTTACAAACAGTCATATTGTAGATGACTTTAAAGATATCAAAATAACTCTTTCAAATGGCAAGGAATACACAGGGAAATTAGTCGCAAATAACATTAATAACAGTGACTTTGCTCTAATAAAAATAACTCCTGACTCTTCACTTATGCGTATAAATTTCGGAGATTCAACAAATCTTCAGGTAGGGCAGAAAGTGCTTGCTATAGGGAACCCTTTTGGTTTTGAGAGAACACTTACAACCGGCATAGTAAGCAGAATTGACGGAAAAAGAAACAAAATCCAGACTGATGCAGCTATTAACCCGGGCAGCTCAGGAGGACCTCTGTTAAATTCAAAAGGAGAAGTTATCGGCATAAACCAGTCAATTTATAATCCTGACAACAATAAATCAAATATAGGAATAGGGTTTGCTGTTCCTATCAACGTTGCAAAAGAATTTTTGGAAGAAGTAAAAGTGTCCAGTCCGGAATTATTTGAAAAAATGGATTAATAACGATTATTTAACTTCAATTATAGCTTAATGAAATTTCTCAGGTTATTTATTATTGATCTGAAAGAATATCCTTAATGTCATCAAATGTAAGGGTTTTACCTATATTTCTTTCAACGGAAATAACTGAATCCACAAGGTCGCGTTTTCTTTCTTTCAGTTTCATAATTTTTTCTTCAACAGAATTTTTAGTTATAAGCCTGTATACAAAGACATTTTTCGTCTGACCGATCCTGTGAGCCCTGTCGGTTGCCTGATCTTCAACAGCAGGGTTCCACCACGGGTCATAATGAATCACATAATCCGCGCCTGTAAGATTAAGTCCGGTGCCGCCGGCTTTTAAGCTGATAAGAAACACGGGTATTGATTCGTCATTATTAAATCTATTAACAACTTCTTTGCGATCTTTTGTTGAGCCTGTAAGGTATTCATGCTTTATGCCACGTTCGTTCATCCACTCTTTGACAATATCGAGCATTTGAACAAACTGACTGAAGAGAAGAACTCTGTGCCCTTCACTGACAATTTCTTCGAGCATTTCCTTAAGATGATCAAATTTGCCTGAATCATTTACATTATACCGTCCTTCTTTATCAAAAAGCTTAGGGTGACAACTTATTTGCCTTAATCTCAATAAAGCGGCAAATACAGACATTTTGCTCTTTTCAAAACCTTCTGCTGAAATTTTTCCAAAAATTTCCTGTCTGGTACTGTCGAGCACATCAAGATAAAAGTCTCTTTGATCAGGTGTCATTTGACAATACGCAATATTTTCAATCTTAGCAGGCAGGTCTTTTGCGATATCTCTTTTTAACCTTCTCAATATAAAAGGTGAAACCTGTTTTTTAAGACGAGATTCAACGGTTTTATCCCCTTTTTCCTGTATCGGAACCGCATATCTATAATTAAATTCGTTAATATCATATAAAAACCCGGGCATAAGAAAATCGAAAAGAGACCAGAGCTCTGACAATCTGTTTTCTATAGGAGTGCCGGATATTGCCAGTCTGTGAGATACATTCAGCTCTCTTGCACTTTTTGCAGTCAGTGACTCCTGATTTTTAATATTTTGGGACTCGTCCATCACAACAGTCCTGAAATTATGTTTTTTCAAATCCTCAATATCACGTCTTAGCAATGCATAAGAAGTTATCACAACATCCTATTTATCAATTTTATTGAACAAACTCTTTCTATTGGGACCGGTAATGTTTAGGTAAGAAAGATTTGGGGCAAATTTATCAATTTCTGCTTCCCAGTTGAAAACGACAGAGGTCGGACAAACAACTAAATTAGTTGCTTTTCCGTCTTTTTCTTTAGCTTTTTGCAAGACTGCCAATGCCTGCAAGGTCTTACCAAGCCCCATATCATCTGCCAGAACGCCGTTGAGACCATAAGAATATAAGAACCACAGCCAACTATAACCTTTTTTCTGATATTCTCTTAAATCGCCTTTTATTCCTTTTGGCAGCGGAATATCTTCCATAGCATTGAAACTGGTTATTTTACTCCAGAAAGTCTTGAACTTCCTGCTCATTTTAGTTGTAACTTCTTGTTCTTCCAGCTCTGCAACTATTCCCGCCCTGAATGTTTTTATAATATATTTGCCTTTTTCAGTTTCCACTGCATCAACACTGCTCAACGCAGAGTTTATTTTCATTATTTTGTTAAACGGAATTTCGATATTTCCTTTATCTTCAAGAAAAGTGTATTTTTGCCCCTGCTGGAAATATTTCAAAACAACATCATAATCCAGTTTTGAACTACCAACCATGCAGTATAATTTAATTTCAAAACTATCTGAAGATTCTATAAAATCAATCTCTCCGACAATTTTTAGCGAATTTTCCGAAACCTTAAACTCTGAAAGATCATCTGCTTCAATAACCTTCCAGGTTTCTCTGGCATTAGGAAGAAGATAATTATAAAAATCTATAGCATAATCCCCTTCAATAATAAGATTATTTGTCTGCGTAGGGGTAAACCTGCTCTGCAAAAGACTGCGATAAGCCTGCTCCTCCAGCTCAAGGTTTCGCTTAACCCAATATATGAGATCTTCTTTAGGTTTTTTAATTGTCACATACGGAGTCTTCTCGGCAAGTTTTCCATAAGGAACTCTCAACCCGTCATACTCAAAATCAAGAGAAGCTTTTATCGCGCCTCTTTCTGTTTTTTCAAGGGTTAAAACACTTACAGGTGGTCTTTGCTCCAACATAAGCTGTTCAAGCTTTTCAAAAACCTCTACATTAGTAATTTGTCTAAGCTTAGGCAGTTCTTCATATACAAACTTTCCGCCGTCCGCATCTTTAATATCTGTAAAAGTTGTTTTGGTAAGATGACCCGGAAGCTTTGCCAATTCAGTATCCAGCGGAACTATAAGATTTTTATACCGCCCCCACTTTACATTTTTGGAAAAATATTGAAGCTCCTCCAAAGGAAGAATATCCTCCGGCTCAGGCCTGTTCCACTGCAAGGACAAAAGAACGTTCCCCACAACAGAAACATTGACTTTTAACGTGAGTTTCCAGGGCTCAGTTTGAAACAATAACCTTTTTTTAGATTCGCTGTCAACAACTTCCTCTACCTGAGCCAAATACGGCATCACTTGTTCCAATTTGTTCAACGGAATATTATGCCAAATAACATTTTTCTTAACAAGCTCGAATTTAAAAATTTGCTGTAAAAGGGCAAGCTCCTTTTTTTGAGCGTCATTCAAAGTGAAATTTCCATTAGTCTGCTTCTGTGCTTCTACTATTGCCCTTAATATTGTTTCTATATTTTTAATAATATCATTTTTGGCTCTATCAATTACTTGAATTCCAATAAATTTACCATTATTAGGAGAATTTAATATAAATTTATAGCCCCCTTGTGGATTTTCAACTTCAGGCGGATCTTCTTCCTCAAAAACAAAATCTTTTCCGGTTTTTTCACTAAGAAACTGTTCATACAAATGCCTTTTTACACTTTCCAACCCAACACAAACGGCATGCTTACACCATTCTTCCTCAAGAGGACATGTGCACTCCGCTGTCACTTTTTCTTCAGAAAAATGCAAAGTTATGTCATATTTATCCTGAAAAGACCCTTTCACAGAAGCCTTGACTTTATCTCCCTCACGGGAAATATTTATTATTTGACCTCGTTTATAGTAGTCATATCCTCTTCTCCAACTTCCTGGAGCTGCCAGATCTTTTGTATATTTAAAATTAAAATTCATTTATATTCGAAACCCTTGGTATGCCGTAAAAAATTACATTTTTCAAAAAACAGTAAACGAACTCTAAAAAGCACACTGTTTATATTTCGCTTTTTTTCACTTCCGTTTTATACAATAAAAATTTTCTATTATCCTTAAAATTCAACCGCTGACATTATTAGCAAAAAGAAACCCGATCATTTAAGCGTAATTATAATGATCTGCTCCAAAAACATTATACAATAAAATAATTTTTTAATAATCATAAAAAATATTATAAATCCAAATCCTGATTAAAGTATAATAATGGCATAATCTGTAAAATTCAAGAAGGGAATAAAATGATTGATTATGAAAAAGCGGGGGTAAGCATCAAGAAAGCGGATGCGCTGACTGAGATCATAAAAAAAGAGGTGAGCAGCGAAAACATAGGAATGTTCGCCGGACTTTATGAAAACCCTGCATTTCCGGAATATTTTTTAGTCGGATGCACTGACGGGGTGGGGACGAAGATAATTCCGCTGATAGCAAAAAACAAAATTGAAACCGCAGCAATCGACCTAATTGCAATGAATCTAAACGATATGATCTGCACAGGAGCAAGACCCCTGTTTTTTCTTGATTATTTTGCAACTCACACGCTAGATGTTGAAGTCACATCCAGGTTTATAAAGGCGTTAAAACAAGAACTGACGAAATACAACTGCACACTGCTCGGGGGAGAAACGGCAGAACTAAGCGATCTTGTCACCGAAGGTCATTTTGACGTCGGAGGGTTTGCGGTCGGGATGGTAAAGAAGGACAAAATCTTATCCAAAGATAACGTCGAGGAAAACGATGTCATAATAGGCTTAAAATCAAGCGGACCGCATTCAAACGGTTATACCCTAATAAGAAAACTTCATGAAAAAGGGCTATTATCAAACCAGGAGCTGGATAATGCACTTGAACCAACTCATATTTATGTCAATGAGGTAATTGAGCTTTGCGACAGGGATTTAATCAAGGTATGCGCTAACATTACAGGCGGCGGATTAGACGGAAATCTTGAAAGAGTAATTCCCGAAGGTTATTTTGCA
Source organism: uncultured Gammaproteobacteria bacterium (assembly GCA_964478475.1). GTDB lineage: Bacteria > Cyanobacteriota > Vampirovibrionia > Gastranaerophilales > UBA9971 > CAYZIV01. Next base: position 8,486 of record CAYZIV010000024.1, read on the forward strand.
AATATCGACAGATCAAAAATTCCTGTTCAGCCAATTTTTGAAAAACTTTTATCACTTGTTGGGGAAGAAGAAGCTTATAAAACCTTCAACATGGGCGTTGGCTTATGCATAATAGCTTCTGAAGACAAGGTTAATGAAGTTTTAAAAATCTGCGAGAAATACGGACCGTTCATTCTCGGCAAAATTTGCAAAATCTAGAAGTGGTCTCAAAAGTAATAAAACTTTCAAAATGTCATTCTGAGGAAGGCGAACAGATAATTTATTATAAAAACTTATAGTATTTATTCGCCTGACGTGAGAATCTATATATGGCAGGCTTCGCCTGCCTCAAATAGATTGCCGCGTCGGGCTGAAGCCCTCCTCGCAATGACAATTCGGAAACTAACAAAAACTTTTAAGACCGGTTTTAAGACTTTTTATCCAGGGCATTTACAAGGCGATTAAAATCCTCAATAGAAAGTGTTTCCCCTCTTTGAGAGGGATCAATGTTTGAATCCTGAAGAGCTTTTATAACTTCTTCAACACTAAAGCCAATGTTAACAAGCGAATTCTTGATGGTTTTTCTTCTTGTTCCAAACGCTGCTTGAATAATTTTTTTAAAAAGCTCTGGATTATTTATTTTAACTGAGGGTTGATCTTTAACAACCAATTTTATAAGAGCTGAATCTACTTTAGGAGCGGGGTAGAAGCTTTTAGCGGGAACTTTGCAGATAAACTCTGTATTACATCGGTAATTCACAAGGATAGAGAGCAATCCGTATTCTTTTGAAGGACTTTTTTCGTGAGCTGTAATCCTTTTAGCGACTTCATACTGGACCATAAGAATAATTTCCTTTACAAAATCCCTGTTTTTCCAGTTAGTTTGTTTAATTTCACCTATAAGATGAGCGAGAATTGGGCTTGTAATGTAATACGGAATATTTGCCACAACTTTCACAGGAGAATCAACCAATTGGGAAAAATCTGTCTTTAAAATGTCCTGCTGAAGGACTTCTATATTCTCACAAGGTAAACTTTTCAGCTCCCTGATTGCATCATCATCAAGTTCGATCGCAATAACTTTTTTTACTTTTTGAGCAAGTTTTTCTGTTACAAAACCGAGCCCTGCACCGATTTCTACGACAGTTTCATCCGAAAGCAGATCTGCCGCAGTTAATATCTTGTCAATAATTTGCTCATCAACAAGGAAATTTTGCCCCAACCGTTTTTTAGTTCTAAATTTTTTCGCTCTGGCTATATAATTCAAAATTCATCTCCGCTTTTACATTATTTTACAGCAGAGAAACAATTAACACCAATAAAGAGGCGGCGAGGTTTTACCTCGCCGCCTCAAAACACAGGTTATAAAGATTCAGACAGCTTCAAATCCTCTTTCACCGGTACGAATTCTTATGGTATCCTCAACAGGAATCA
>CAYZIV010000025.1:0-9642 GCA_964478475.1 uncultured Gammaproteobacteria bacterium
AATAGGGTAATTTTTTTGTAAAATGATATCACCTGTATCAATCCCTTCATCCATATAATGAACGGTTACACCGAACTCGTTTTCATCATTTATCAAAGCCCAGTTTAATATATTTCGTCCCCTATAAAATGGAAGTTTTCCTGCATGACAATTTATGGTTTTTAAAGGAGGAAGATTTATTATTCTGGATTTAAAAATCTGGTTAAAACTCATAGATACAAATAAATCACAATTATATTTAAGAGTTTTTTCGATAAACTCGTCTGAATTTATGTTTTTATGCTCAAAATAATCAATATTGTTCTCTTTTGCATATTCAAAAAGCTTTGTATCTTTTGATCCATAACGAGGTATTATAAACATGATATTAATAGTTTTGTCTTGAATCATAAGCTCAAAAGCCTTATGAGCCCATGGGCCGTCTGCAAAATAACCTATTTTCATAACTTTACCCCGCTGGGAATATTAACCGCCACGCTTTCTATATATTTTGAGTTGTCCAGCGAATCACATATGCAATTTTCATACATAGGATATTTATTTAAAAGAGTCCAACAATTCCTTACCTGTATTCCTTTTTCATTAAAATATTCTAAAAATCCCTCTTTTTCCTGTGCATTCTTCAATAATAAAACATTTAACCAGTAATTGGACCTACAATTTTCAGGTTCTTTGAATAACTCATAATCTGTATTTTCAAAAAAATCCGAATATTTTTGGGCAATTTCTCTCTTTGCTTCGAGAATTACCGACAATTTCTCCATCTGCGCAACACCAAGAGCTGCGTTTATATTTGGAAGTCGATAATTATAACCAACTTCATCATGAAAATAAGCCCATTTATGAGGAAGCTTGGCTGTAGTGGTAAGGTGTTTTGCCCTTTTTGCAAGCTTCTCATCATCTGTAAGAATCATTCCACCGCCGCCGGTCGTAATAGTCTTATTTCCGTTAAAACTTAATATTCCCATCTGACCAAAAGTACCACAATGTTTACTTTTATACAGGCTTCCAAGCGACTCTGTCGCGTCTTCTATGACTTTTATGTCATATTTATCACATATTTCTACAATCTCATCTATGCGTGCAGGATGTCCATACATATGGACTGGTATACAAGCTTTTATTCGATCATTTTTATTTTTTCTCAGGAAATCTTCCAGTTTTTCAGGAGATAATCCCATTGTTTCTTTGTCTATATCCACAAAAACAGGTTTTGCCCTGCAATGAGATATTGCATTAGCAGTTGCTACAAAGGTAAAAGCCTGGGTTATAACTTCATCACCTGGTTCAATTCCTGCAAGCAAAAGTGAAATTTGAAGAGCAGCTGTACCATTGACTACAGCTACAGTATACTTTGCGCCCGTATATTCTGAGATCTTTTGTTCAAAAAGAACAACATATTTTCCTACGCTTGAAACAAATGTTGAATTAACACAATCAAGAACATATTTTTTTTCTAAATTATCAAAATATGGCGGATGAAGGTTGATATCTCCTTTTGTCTGATAAATATTTTTAATTAATTCTTCTAAATTTTTAAACATTGTAAATATCAATTTTAAATTTAGCTAAATTTTTTGAATTTTGATACCACTTAATGGTCTCTTTTAGTCCTTCATCAATACTATAAGAAGGCTCATAGCCGGTTAATTCCTTTATTTTAGAATTATCGCAGCATAATCTCATTACTTCGGATTTTTCAGGACGGACACGTTCTTCTTCCGTTATAAATTCTACATCACTAGCTGTTAAATATTTTATTTTTTCAAGTATTTCCCTGATTGAAGTTTCAGAATTTGAACCTATATTTATTGTTTTACCTAGGATATTGTCAGTTTCCGCAAGCAAAATAAAACCTTTACAAACGTCTTTTACATAATTGAAATCTCTTGTAGGAGTTACGTCACCTAGCTTAATCTGTTTTTTACCGGCTGTAATCTGGGTTATTATTGTCGGAATTATTGCCCTGGCAGATTGCCTTGGACCATATGTGTTAAAAGGTCTTGCTATTATTAAAGGCAGGTAAAAAGAATTATAAAAGCTCATTGCCATCGAATCAGCTGAAATTTTGCTGGCGCTATACGGAGATTGTGGCTGTAAAGGATGTTTTTCATCTATAGGCACATATTTTGCTGTGCCATAAACTTCGCTTGTGGATGTGTGGATTAATTTTTTACAATTATTTTCCAATGCAGCCTGGCAAATATTTACTGTCCCTTTTATATTTGTATCAATATAACTGTCCGGCGCAACATAAGAATACGGAATTGCGATTAAAGATGCCAGATGAAATATTATGTCTATATTTTTAGTTATTTTTTTACAAAAATGAGGATCTCTTACATCTCCACAAACAACCTCCAGGTTTGGATGTTCAATCTCTTCCAGCCATCCCCAGTTGTTAAAAGAATTATAATAAGACAATGCTTTTACATAAAAATTTTTTTTAAGGAGTTCTTCTGTTAAATGTGACCCTATAAAACCATCAGCTCCAGTTATTAATACATTTTTATCCTTAAGCTTCATAAATGCAAATCCTTGTTATGGAATTTTTAATAATTTTATTTAATTTGGCTTAATTTTATCACCAAAAAAACAATTAATAAAATCTTTTAAGAAGCCAGTTTCTTAAAAGATTTTATTTGTAACTCCATTTTTATGTTAAATTTTAAATATTTAATATAGTAAAAAGGATTGTTTATGAGTAACGAAGTTAAAAATAATTGGAAAATATGGGGAGCAGAGGATAAATATGGGGAACTTTTTTATTCTCGAGCGATAAGTGAAATGCCTGAAATGGAATGTAGCAAAGCTGTTGCAAATATAATTTCTCAATACATTGATAAAAATAATTTGATTCTAGATGTAGGATGTGGAGCGGGTCATTATTTAATTTCTTTAAATAAAACTTTAACTACAGAATTTAATTATCATGGAATAGATGCGACATTAAATTATATTGAATTAGCTCAAAAAGCATTTGCAAATAATCAAAACTTTCTAAAAAAATGTCAGGAAATCAATTTTAATCAGGATGATATTTTTGCTTTAAATTTGCCAGAGAATTACGCGGATATTGTTATGTGCAATAATGTACTTTTACACCTTCCCTTTATTGAAAAACCTCTTAACGAACTTTTAAGAGTTGCAAAAAAATATTTAATTATTCGCACTTTAATTGATGAATATGCTTTTAGAATAAAGCAAGTTAAAAAACCAGAAAAATATGATAAAGACGGAGAACCCTTAAATTTCAATTACTTGAATATATATTCTAAAGATTATTTTTGTTCATTGATAAAAAAACATAACGATGTAAAAGATTTTAAATTTGTTGAAGATAATTATTATGATCCATTTGCATTTAACGAACAAGAAAATGTCAGAAAAAAAATCAACCTGGATACGACCAATCTGATTAATGGCAAACAAAGAATAGGAAGTATTATCCAGCCTTGGCATTTTATAATAATTGAAAAATATATTTAGTAGAAACATTAATCCAACATGTGGGTTCTTAACATCAGCGTGTAAAAAATTTTTTCATTATATTGGCTTAAGGTTCTGGTCTTTCCTGAACCGCATATTATAAAGTTTTTTGTAATCACCGTCTGTGATACCCATTAATTCCTCGTGGCTTCCCGTCTCCACGATTTGTCCATAATTAATGACAGCAATCTTATTAGCATTTTTAATGGTAGAAAGCCTGTGAGCTATTACTATTACAGTCCTGTTTTCCATTAATTTATCAAGTGCCTGTTGAACGATGGCTTCTGACTTATTATCAAGAGCAGAAGTTGCCTCGTCAAGAATTACAACAGGAGCGTCTTTGAGCATTGCCCTTGCGATTGCAACCCGTTGTTTTTGCCCGCCGGATAATCTTGCTCCTCTTTCGCCAATTTCCGTGTCAATTCCTTCCGGCAACTCGGATATAAATTCTTCGAGATAGGCGTCTTTTAGGGCTTTATGAATCTGAGCATCTGTTGCATTAAACTTGCCTAATAAAATATTTTCTCTAATAGTGCCAGAGAACAGGAAGTTATCCTGGAAAACAACAGCTATATTCTGTCTAGACTCTCCAGCTCAATGTCCCTGATATCTATGCCGTCGATTTTTATAGAACCTTCTTTAATATCATAAAACCTCGGTATAAGGTTTGCTATGGTTGTCTTGCCTCCCCTGGAATTCCCGACAAGCGCAAGGGATTCGCCCATTTTGATTTCAAAGTTTATGTCTTTTAGGACAGGTGTATCTTTTTCATACTCAAACCACACATTTTCAAACCTGATTGAGTCTTTAATCGTTTGAATACGTATAGCTTCCGGCTTATTTTTAATTGTAGGCTCAAGGTCAAATAGATCAACAACCCTGCTCATCGCCACAAAATTCCCCTGCATGCCTGCCATAAGGTTGCCAAGAGTTTTAACAGGCTGGTAAAGAAGCAGTAAGGCGGTAACAAAAGATGCAAAACTCCCTGTTGTAAGCTCTCCGCTAAGTACAAGATGGTTTCCGTACCACATGACACCGGCGATACCGCAGGAAGCTATCAGGTACATAACCGGAGAAAGCCATCCAACTCTTTTTGTTAGGCTCATAGCCAGGTTAAAGCCTTCCATCACCTGATTGTAAAATCTTTCAAACTGATGTTTTTGAAGGTTAAAAGACTGAATTATCCGGTTTCCGTTAAAAGTTTCATAAAAATTAGTATTGACCCTGCTGCCAACTTTCATTGTCTCATTTGAAACGTGTTTTATTCGTTTTCTAATCAATGTGTTGTCAAGCCCCCGTATAATTGGTCCAGAATTAGAGTTAGTTTTTGGTAAAATTTAAATTTCATCTTTTTTTATCAAAAAAAGACCAAAAAGGAGGCAATTATGTCAAAGAAAACATTCACCCAGGAGCAAATCATCAACAAACTAAGACAGGCAGAAATAATGATCTCTCAGGGCAGCACAATCTCTCAGGCGTGCAAGAAACTCGAAGTCTGTGAACAAACCTACTACCGCTGGAGAAAAGAATACGGCGGGATGAAAGTTGAACAGGCAAAAAAATTGAAAGAACTCGAAAAAGAAAATGCCAGGCTTAAACGAGCAGTAGCTGATTTAACACTTGACAAACTAATTATGAAAGAAGCCCTGTCGGGAAACTGACTAGCCCTCAGCGAAAAAGACAGGCTGTAATCCGGGTAATGCAAAAACTTGACGTATCCCAAAGAAGAGCCTGCAAAACGTTAGGAATTAACAGAAACAGCCAGAGATACATCCCTAAAAAACAGGACGACGAAAATGAATTAAGAAAAGATATAATAAGGCTGGCAAGCAGGTACGGCAGGTATGGATACAGAAGAATTACAGCACTGTTAAAAGCTGAGGGTTGGAGGGTAAATCATAAACGAGTAGAGAGAATATGGAGAGAAGAAGGTCTTAAGGTTCCCAAAAAACAAAAGAAACGCGGCAGGCTGTATTTTAACGACGGTTCCTGTGTAAGGCTAAGACCTGTATTTAAAAACCACGTCTGGAGCTATGATTTTGTAGAGGAAAGACTCCATAACGGCAGGAAATTCAGGCTATTAACAGTAATTGATGAATATACAAGAAAATGTTTAAAAATCAAAGTTGGATATAAATTAAGGGCTAATGAGGTTCTGGAAACATTATCAGAGCTGTTTTTAAATGAAGGGCTGCCGGATTACATCAGGAGCGATAACGGCAGTGAGTTTATAGCCGGGAAAGTTCAAAAATGGTTGAAAGAGCTGGATGTAAAAACAGCATATATTACACCGGGAAGTCCGTGGGAAAATGGATACAATGAAAGATTCAACGGAATCTTGAGGGATGAGCTGTTAAACGGAGAAATATTTTATACTTTAAAAGAAGCTGAAGTGATGATAGAGCAATGGACAGAGGAATACAACAGGATCAGACCTCACAGTTCGCTGGGGTATATGCCGCCTGCCCCTAAGGTTAAATTGCCGTATCAGCCCCTTCCTTCTGTTTGAGCAAATTGAAAGGAGTATATTTTCCTGGAAAATATACTCCTTTCAATTAACCAATTACTAACTCTAAACATGGACTAAAAACCGGGGGCTTGACAATAGCCTGTTAACTCTTCTTGCACCCAAAATTATTGCGAGTTCTTTTTTGTTTTTCATAATATTTACAAAATAGCTTCTTGTTCTTTTGATTCTCTAAATTGCATATCATAGAGGGATTTATAAATTCCATTATCAATATTTATAAGCTCTTCATGCCTGCCAAGCTCAATAATTTCGCCATGGTTAACTACTGCAATCCTATCAGCGTTTTTAATCGTTGATAACCTATGAGCTATGACTATTACAGTCCTGTTTTCCATTAATTTATCAAGTGCTTTCTGAACTATTGCTTCAGATTTGTTATCAAGAGCTGAAGTCGCTTCATCAAGAATTACCACAGGAGCGTTTTTTACCATAGCCCTTGCGATTGCAAGCCTTTGTTTTTGCCCGCCTGATAATTTAACTCCTCTTTCTCCTATTTCAGTATCAATTCCATCAGGAATTGAAGCTATAAATTCATCCAAATAGGAGTCTTTTAAGGCTTTTTGAATTTCTTCCTCAGTTGCGTTGAATTTTCCAAGCAGGATATTTTCTCTTATTGTGCCAGAGAAAAGGAAATTATCCTGAAAAACTACCGCTATGTTTTTTCTTAAGCTCTCAAGTTCAATATCTCTAACATCTATACCGTCAATTTTGATTGAGCCGTCTTTGATATCATAAAAACGGGGAATAATATTAGCAATAGTGGTTTTACCTCCGCCGGAATTGCCGACAAGCGCTAATGATTCGCCTATTTTAATTTCAAGATTTATTCCTTTTAATACAGGCTGGTCTTCTTCGTATTCAAACCACACGTTTTCAAGTTTTATTGAATCTTGTATGGTTGGTATTTTAACTGCATTTTCCTTGCTTTTAATGGAAGGTTCCAGGTCAAGAACATCCATAACCCTGCTCATTGCGACAAAACTTCCTTGCATGCTGGCCATAGTATTTCCTAAAGTTTTAACCGGTTTGTAAAGAAGCAATAATGCTGTAACAAATGAAATTAAACTTCCTGCTGTTATTTTTTCCTCTATAAGAAGATTATTTCCAAACCACAAAGTTCCTGCAATACCAAATGAAGCAATTAAATACATAACCGGAGATAGCCAGCCGACTCTTTTAGTTAGCCCCATAGCAAGATGAAATCCCTTTTCAAGCTGCTCATTAAATTTATTAAACTGATAGTCCTGAAGATTGAAAGAATTTATTATCCTGTTTCCGTTAAAAGTTTCATAGAAATTAGTTGAGACAGTACTGCCGATTCTCATTGATTCCATAGAAACCATTTTGACCCTTTTTCTAATTAAAGCGACAGGCAGCATGGCACTTCCAAGGGCAATTATTGCAAAAAATGATAACTGCCATGATGTATAGATTAAAACAGCAATAAGGGCAATTGATGAGGTAACGTGTTCTATCAATGTTTTAAGATTATTTAAAATTCCAGAACATGCCGCTCCGGCATCGCCTAAAAATCTGCTGTTAACTAATCCTGAAGTGTTTTGATCATAAAATCCCGGCTCAAAAGCGATTAATTTTTTAAATAAATGACGTTGAAGCCCCATTGTCATTTTTCGTCCTGACCAATCGCCCAGATAAGCTGCTAAATATTTTAAAACTCCTTGAAAAACAGCAAAAGCGATGATAGCAAAAGGAATCCAAAAAGCTAAAATTTTTGCCAGTTCAGGATTATCCCCACCTACAATAAGATCAAAATAAGGTTTAAGGGAAACTGCTATAATTGCATTGAGAGAACCGGCGGGTATTGCCAATAGTATCGCTAAAATTCCTCTAAAAGCATATGGCTTAACAAACGGCCACATCCTTTTGTATAAATACCCGTAATCAAAAGCTCGATCGTGGACTACATCTTTTAATTTCATAAAATTTTCTCTCAGATTTCATTTTTAATTATTGTATCTTAAAAAAAAAGATATTAAATTTAAAGATCGAAATTTTTGTTTTACTATTTTTGTATAAATTGCAAAATTTGCTAAAAAGCTGAAAAATAATACTATTCACATCAAATGGCATAGAGAGTTTCTAAAGTTTTACCAAACGCAGATTAGCTAAATTTAATGGAGTAAAATCAACCTTCGTGCTATACTTAAAAGATAGTGAATGATGATGGGATAAAGACTAAAGCACTATAATTAATGAATTGAACATTTTATTCAAAAATCATAAAAAAATTCAAAGAAGTTACGAAAAAAGTGCTGGTCTAGAGCTTATGTAGTTTATTAGAGTATAGAAAGACAAGAAATAAATAATAATAATGGAATCAGACAATAATATATTAATAAATTTTTTAGTTATCATTTTACTTTTATTCTCAAATGCCTTTTTTGTAATCTCTGAATTCGCTTTTGTAAGTGTTAAAAAATCAAGAATTTTTCAATTAGCAAAAGAAGGTAATAAAAACGCTCAAATATTAAGTGATTTCTTTAAGAATCCTGATAAATTTATAGCATCAATCCAACTTGGAGTAACGATATCAAGCATTGGTATGGGTTGGGCAGGAGAAGATTCGCTTGCAAGAGTATTCGCATCATTTTTTACTTTTATTCCGGGAATTGGACAAACTCTTGTAACCCATGGTCTTGCTGCAATTATATCTTTTACGTTTGTAACAGTTATTCTTGTGGTACTCGGAGAGCTTGTGCCAAAATCACTTGCACTTCAATATTCCGAAAGAATAGCTTTGTTTATAGCCAGACCAAATAAGCTGATAACAATGATATTTGCACCTGGTGTAATGTTACTTAATTTTTTGGCTAACACTGTGCTTAAGTCTTTAAAAGTACCTCTTGTATATGAGAACCAACTCGCTCACTCAATAGAAGAGTTCAATATTCTTATAAATGCAAGCTATAAAGAAGGAGTTCTAAATTATATAGAAAAAGACATTTTGCAAAATGTGTTTAAAATGTCTGATATTACAGCAAGACAGGCAATGACTCCAAGACCTGATATGATTTGTATTCCCTCAAAAATAACTCTTGAGGAATTAAAGGCTATAACGGAAGAACACCAATACACAAGATATCCTGTTTATGAGAATGATCCTGAAAATATCCTGGGAGTCGCACATATAAAGGATATTTATTCTTTATACTGCACAACGGAAAAGTTTAATGTATTAAAAATGGCAAGAAAACCTCTGCTTATTCCTGAAACGGTGACAATTGATAATTTACTTCTTGAATTAAAGAAAAACAAGCAGCATATGGCTATTACTATAGATGAATTCGGAGGAACATCCGGCTTAATAACTATTGAAGACATACTCGAAGAAATATTTGGAGAAGTTCAGGATGAATTTGACATAGAAGAAGAACCTGAGATTGAAAAAATAAGTGAAAATGAATATTTGGTGAACGCACTTGTAAGAATAGACGAGATTAATGAGCTTTTAGATATTGAAATAGAAGAAGAAGATGTTGAAACTATCGGCGGTGTAGTCTTGAAAAAACTTGGAAAAATTGCCGAAATTGGAGATGAAGTTGCCGTTGATAGTCATGTCTTTATAGTAAAAAGTATTGAAGGACCGAGGATATTAAAAATTT
>CAYZIV010000026.1:0-9597 GCA_964478475.1 uncultured Gammaproteobacteria bacterium
TCCAGCAGCAGCATAGTCTTTTTTACTAAAATAGTCATGAGCTGCACTAGCATATTTATTGCCGCTTTCAACAAAACAATCCTGCTGTGCAGTTACACAGCAATTTGAACCTAAGAAACCAAAAACCAGGAAAAAAACAATTACCCGAATTTTCATAATTTTAGCACCCCACTATTCCCCCGTAAAATAATTTTAGACTAATATTTCTGCAAATTTATCAGACAACATGACAACATGCATTCTTCCCTAACTCGCATAATCCTTTTATATAGTAATTCCGGATAATAAAATTTTATTAAACGGGTTTTAAAATCATTAATGATTCAAAGACTTAAATTTTACTTATGAAACAGATAATTTTTTTATACGTAAATCCAAATTTTGATAACAGATTTAAATGCGGAATCAGTAAACTCTATCAAATATTTTCAAAACAATACGGTTACAATTTAGAAATCATTGACCAGGATTTTTTACGTGAAAACATACCTGAAAAAGATAACCCTCAAACCCTTGTGATAGTTGGAGGAGATGGAACAATCCACAAAGCAATAAATAACGTGCCTGATGAAGTATTAAACAGATATTTCCTGGGAATAATTCCAGCAGGCACAGCAAATGAATTTGCAAAATCCTTGAAATTACCGATTTCAATTGAAAAAGCTGCAAAAATCATTTCTGCTCGAAAAAAAATTATGCAGGTCAAAAAAGGTATGATTAATGACAAAATTTATTTTGTAACTGATTTCTTATATGGCATAGCGTGCAAAATTCTGGAAGAAACTCCTGAAAAAATCAAATTTTATTTAGGACAATATGCTTATCAACTTCCGGGCTTGTTTTCAATTTCTAATTATAATGAATTTCTAAAAAACTTTAAAATAAATTCAACCAGGTTTAAAACATCTTATCTTTTAATAAATAACATTGGACTGATGGGCAAAAATCTTCCGCATTTTTCTCCTGGTGATTTAGAAAAAACTAATAAGAATTTATTTACGCTCGTTTATGTGCACTCACATATTACTGCAGGTGATTATATAAGATTGATCTTAAAAAACCAAGCAGGCGGCAATATTTTAGATGATTCAGCTGTTTATTATAAACAAATTAATGAAGCGACGATTGAATTTCAAAACTCATTAAAATTTATGCTGGATGGTGAACCTTATACAATGAATTCGCCGATCTCTATCAAGCATTCTGAGTATGAAATGAACATTATTGTTGAAAAACAATGATTTTAAATCTTAAATACAGTTTTAATACTATAATTTAATTGAATTATATTTATTAAATATTTTTGTTTTCAAAAATATTGTTTGAATTAAAAAGTTTTATGTTAAAATACTTAGTAAATCTTAATAAAATACATAATTAGTATAATTTGCTTATTTTATTATAAAAATTATGCATTTTTTTAAACTATGAATGAGAGTAATAATAGTTAATTAGAGTTATTTCTAAACTAAAAGGGATGTAGTATGACACAAAATAACGAACCACAAGCTGAAATTCAAGATAGTGAACGAATACTTGTAGTTGATGACGAAGCGAGTATAAGAAGAATTTTAGAAACAAGGCTTAAAATGGCCGGATATGAGGTAATAACAGCAGCAGATGGGGAAGAGGCTGTTGAATCATATCAAAAAAACAATCCGGATTTAGTAGTCCTAGACGTAATGATGCCTAAGTTAGATGGTTATGGTGTAACAAGAGAAATAAGAAAGAATTCTGACACGCCTATAATTATATTAACAGCATTGGGTGATGTTTCAGAAAGGATTACAGGACTGGAACTCGGAGCAGATGACTATGTAATCAAGCCATTCAGCCCAAAAGAACTTGAATCAAGGGTCAAAGCTGTATTACGTAGAATCAATCAAAAACCTGATGCGGTTGGCGGAAAAGTTACCAAAAACGTAATCACTACAGGAAGCCTTAGAATTGACACCAGCAGAAGACAAGTATTCAGGAAAAATGAGCGGATCCGATTAACAGGTATGGAATTTAGCTTATTGGAGCTTTTAGTTGGCAATTCAGGACAACCATTTTCCAGAAATGAAATTCTGCAATATGTATGGTCATATCCACCAGATCATAGAATTGATACCAGAGTTGTAGATGTACATATCAGCAGACTGAGATCAAAACTGGAAGTTGACCCCACAAATCCTGAATTAATACTTACTGCACGCGGTATAGGATATATGTTCCAAAGAATTACCTAAATTAAAGGTAAATAAAAGAAAAGTAAAACAAGGTGCTAATTATAAGCACCTTGTTTTATTAATTTTTAAATTAGAATTAAAAAATCCTCTTATTTCTGTTATATTATAGAAAAATTGGCAGGAGAATGAATTTGACATTGATATACATAACAGGAATAATTGCACTATTATTAACCCTTGTAGCCGGGTTGCCATATTTAAACTTTTTAAGAAGAAAACTCTATGGTCAGCATATAAGAGAAGAAGGCCCGGCATCACACTCAGAAAAAAGCGGAACACCGACCACAGGAGGAATTATTTTAATCATTCCTGCTATAATAACTGCTTTAGCGATATTAGCAACTAACCAAATCATCAGTCTTGATTCTATTATAATTATTATAATCTCTCTTTGTTTTATGGCACTAGGGTTTAATGATGACTACCTTAAGATCAAAAAAAAGCAAAATACCGGGGTCAGCGCAAAAACTAAAATAATATTTCAAACAGCTATTGCACTAATACCCGCACTATACATAACATTTTACGGAAGCACATCCGTATCGTTTTTTGGTCTGGCAGAAGTAGATTTAGGTTATGTATATCCAATTTTTGCCGTTTTAGTGATCATAGGCGCGTCTAATGCTGTTAACTTAACAGACGGACTAGACGGACTGGCGTCAGGAACTTCATTTTTTGCTTTTATTGCAGCGGCTTTTATTTGCTATACACAAAATATGATCAGCTTAGCTGTTATAAGCGCGGCAATTGCGGGGGGTTGCCTTGGTTTTTTATGGTATAACAAAAACCCGGCAAAGATGTTCATGGGTGATACCGGAAGCATTGCCCTGGGAGGAGTTTTAGGAACTCTTGCTGTAGTTGGGAAGTTTGAGCTCTGGTTGGCTATAATCGGGTTGGTGTTTGTAATTGAAACATTATCTGTAATAATACAGGTAATCAGTTTCAAAACAACAGGAAAACGTGTGTTCAAGATGAGCCCTATACATCATCATTTTGAGCTATCCGGATGGTCAGAGCCAAAAGTTGTTTATATATTCTGGATTATTGCGTTTATTTCAGCACTTTTAGCGGCAGGGATGTTTTTAATTTCTACAAACCAATTCTCTGGTTAAGCTTTAGAATTTTTATAATTCCTAAAACTTCCGCAATTTCTTCAATAGCATTACAAATCTGCTTGAGTTGAGAAAGCGCTATTGTGGATTTAAAAAGAGATGTGAATTCAAACATATCTTTGTTACACGGAATTGCTATTAAAAGGTCGTTGTCAAAAAAACTGGCCTGAATACCGCTGTTTCCGTACTGTCTGGAAATTGCAAGAAGCCTTTCCATGAATGAAACCGTCAAAAGACATCTGGCTTCAATTTGATCAGTGCTATAAACATCAAATATTTTTTCAAATTCCGGGTCTTCAAGCCTGACGGTTTCAAGATTCTTAAACGTTTTAGTGAAAAATTCGCCTATAACATTGGTATTCTTTAAAACCACAGTTTTTCCGCTAAACTTTTTATTCATTTCCAGCAAAATCAAAATCCCCCTGAAAACGGTTCTGTTGCTTGATTTTTTTCTTGAAGATTTATATCTCAGGCAAGTTTCCGATATTTTTAATTTTACCCCTTCATAAACCCCGTAAAAACATTCGTCATGCTCGATCCTATTGTAATAGCCCATTAAACCGGATTCATTTATTAGTTGTTCAGAAATACCTTTACCATGTTTATAATTTATACCATCAAAAAATTCTACAATTTTATGCATTAATTTTTCTTTTACTGATTTTTTATAAAGTTGCGAAGGGAATAAAATAGATGCTGTACAAATTAAGCCAATAAAAAACAAAAACGGACTGAAGGCATTATTCAGCATAATTGCAACAAAAAACATAATAATTCCGGCAACTGATACCGGAAAAAAAATTGACCAGTATAGCTTCAGATGCTTTTTTCTTATATTTTCCATCTCTCTAAGCTGGGGCTTAATTTCTTTTATAACAAAAGAATGTGTTTTTGTTTTGTCATTTACTATATTTAATAAATTTTCGGATTTTGAATTTGTCATAGCCTAAAAACTAAAAATATTTACCTGCATCTACCGGAGCTTTGCTTATTTCATCAGTTTCAAAAAAAGGCATTTCTTTAATATTAAGCGCGTCTGCGATAATGCTGGTTGGGAAAATCTGCACAACATTTCTCAGTTCATTTGCGGCGGAATTATAAAATCTCCTGGCGGCGGCAATATGCTGCTCAACTTCATTATAAGTTTGCATGGCCTGTACCATAGTCTGGTCAGATTTTAACTGGGGATAATTTTCAACAGCAACCATAAGCTGACCAAGCTTGCAATGAAGCTGATTTTCCACATCAAATTTTTGCTTAACATCAGTTCCGGAAACTTTTTCGAGTGCTTTTGTTCTCAATTTTGTTACTTCTTCAATCAAACTTTTTTCGTGTTCCATGAATTTTTTTGCTATAGTTAGTATATTGGGTATTATGTTATGGCGTTTTTTAAGTTGAATATCTATTCCTGACAGAGCTTCCAATGCCTTGTTCCTCTTTTTTATAACAGAAACATAGAGAAAATAAAGAATGATTATCGGAACAACAATAAACAGGAAAAAACTAAAATCCATAAAATTCACCTTTTTAAATAAATTATTAATATTTTATAATACGTCTAATTTAAAAAGAACTCAATGATTTTTAAAAAACAATAAAAAGTATAATTCTTAATAACCAGATTAAATTGTATAATAAAGATCTGTCAGTATAAAAAATGGCTTAAGATTAATATGAAAAGAAAATGGATTGGATTTGACGTAACAGTTCTTGGATTGTCAAAAAGCGGGATTGCATCAGCGAATTATTTATCAAAAAAGGGTGCAAACTGCACAATAAGCGAAATGAGAAATGCGACTTCTGATGACGAATCTATAATAAAAAGCTTGCAAATGAACCATATAAAAGTAGAAATGGGCGGACATAAGGAAGAAACTATATTAAATGCAGATATTATTATTGCAAGCCCAGGAATTCCGCCGCATGCAGAAGTTATAAAACTCATAAAATCACATAACATTGAATGCATCGGTGAATTGGAGCTGGCTTATAGAGAATCCGCGAAGCCTTTTATAGCAATTACCGGAACAAACGGCAAAACCACAACAACAAAACTGGTTTCTGAAATTTTGACAAATGCTGGATACAACGCTCCTGCATGCGGAAACATCGGAAAACCGGCTACAGAATTCTTGGACAAGAATATAGATTTTTTTGTAACAGAAGTCAGTTCTTTTCAAATAGCCACAAGTAAAACATTCAAGCCCAGTATTGCAGTATTTCTGAACTACACACCTGATCATATAGACTGGCACGGAGATGAAGAAGAATATTTCAAAACAAAAGCTTCATTATTTATAGACAGACAACCCACCTGGGCTGTTTTAAACGGAAAAAATCTTAAAATAGCATATTTAAAACTAGATATACCGTCTGAAACTTATTTTTTCAATAGAGAAGCCGATGATAAATGCGTTTATATTCAAGATGACAAAATTTTATTAAAAGATGCAAAAAAACAAATTCATGAAATTATAAAAATCAATGAAGTTCCGCTAAAAGGCAAACATAATTTAGAAAACATAATGGCCGCAATTACAGTAGCTTACATTACAGGAGTTAATAATGAAACAATTAGAGAAACAATAAAAAATTTTTCTCCTCCTGAACACAGGTTGGAATATGTTGCCACAATAGATGAAATCGATTATTATAATGACTCTAAAGCGACAAATTGTGATTCAACTATATGCGCGCTAAAAGCTTTTGAAAATCAAAAAGTAGTGTTAATTGCAGGAGGCAAAGACAAGGGAACTGATTTAACTGAATTTGCCAGAGAAGTAAAGAAAAGAACTGCAGCTGTTGTGCTTATAGGAGAGGCATCAGATAGATTTGAAGCAGGCATAAGAAATGAAGGGTTTGAAAATATATACAAAGAAAACTCTTTTGAAGAAGCAATAAACACAGCAGGAAATTTAAAGCTCGGACCTGTCTTGTTATCACCTGCATGCGCAAGTTTCGATATGTTCAGTAATTTTGAAGAAAGAGGAAGAGTTTTTAAAGAATATGTCCTCAAGAAAAAAACGTCTGGCTCGTGCTGAGAGAAGAGTAAAAAGGGCATTTAACCCTAGATCAGTTATACTGGGACCACCTGATAAAATTCTGGTGATTATAATTTCTGTTTTAATAATTTTTGGATTAATGTCGGTATTTAGTGCGGGCGCGCCAGAAGGAGCAGAATTATACGGAAATGTTTCTTATTTCCTAATTAAACATTTTATAGCTGTTGTAATTGGTTTAATTTTTCTGGTTTTTGCCTATATAGTTGACTATCGTCATTGGAAAAACCTTACAACAACTATAACTATGGTTGTCATAGGGCTTACAATTGCTACATTAATACCAGGTTTAGGAAAAACTATATATGGTTCATCAAGATGGCTTATGGGCATACCCATACAGCCTGCCGAACTGTGCAAGTTTGCAACAATTTTACTGCTCGCCAGTGCATTAGTTAACTCAAAAAATATACTGGAAACAAAAATATTAAAACACCTGGGCTTAATATTAGTCATGATCGTTATATTACTGATGCAACCGAATCTTAGTAATGCAATAATTTTATTTTTTATAACAGCATCAATGCTTTTGGCTGGAGGAGCATCATTTAGCCTTTTAAGCATTTCATTTACCGGGATGATGCTTTTGGGTTTTACAACCTTCATACAATCATATCAATTGAACAGAATCAAAGGATGGCTCGATCCTTGGGCAGATCCGCAAGGAATAGGATATAATCTTATCCAATCTTACTATGCTATAGGTTCTGGCGGTATTTTTGGAGTGGGTTACGGAAATTCAAGACAAAAACTGTTTTGGCTGCCATTTAGCCAAACTGACTTTATATTTGCGGTAATAGCAGAAGAACTAGGACTTATCGGATGTGTAATTCTCATAGGACTTTTTATCGCGCTTTTACAACGAGGATTTTATATAGCAAATAAATGTACTGATAATTTTGGGAAATTATTGGCTTTTGGGATTACTTTTTCAATAATTGTCCAGGCATTTATAAACATTGGAGTAGCAGTAGGAGTCTTGCCAGTAACAGGAGTAACACTGCCCTTAATAAGCCATGGAGGAACTTCTGTAGTATTAACATTGTTTATGCTCGGGATACTACTGAATATTTCCAGAAAAAGAATAAGAAACATTGATTATCAAAGGACAGCAAGGTGAACAAAAAATTATCAATAGTTTTAACCGGCGGCGGCACAGGAGGACACATCTATCCTGCATTGGCAATTGCGCAAAAACTTAAAAACGACACCGAAATCAACAATATCTATTACATAGGTTGCGACAAAAACCCTGAAAAAGATATCATAAATAAAGAAGGGATAAAATTTTATTCTATTAACGTTTCAGGAATGCCTAGAAAAGTCAGCTTAAAGCTATTGTTTTGGTTTTTAGAACTAATTTCAGCAACGCTTAAAGCTGTTTATTATCTATTAAAATTAAAGCCGGATCTTGTTTTTGGAACAGGAGGATATGTTACCGGACCGGTTTTAATAGCAGCCTGGCTCCTAAGAATTCCTTACGCAGTACATGACCCGGATGCACATCCGGGAATAGTAAACAGATATACGGCAGGGGGAGCAAGGTTTGTTTCTCTCGCTTTTGAGCAGGCAAAAAATTATATCAACAACCCTAATTCAATAATCTTTGGAAACCCGGCAAGGGAAAGTTTAAAATCTATAAACAAAGAAACTGCTGTAACAAAACTTGGATTAAATCCCAAGAAAAAAACAATACTTATTATAGGCGGCTCTCAGGGGGCAAAAACCATCAATGAAGCAGCGTTGGATGCTGTACCTGTTTTTATTAACGATTCAGGATTTCAGGTAATACATCAAACAGGAAAAAGAAATTTTACGGAATATGAAAATAATTTTTACGAAAAATATCCTGAATTAAGGGGTAACTCCAGCTATCTACTGCAACCTTATTACGATGATATGGCTCTGGCGTTAAATGCAGCAGATGTGGCTATTTCAAGAGCAGGCTCATTAAGCATTTCAGAACTAAATTTATGCGAACTGCCTTCTATATTAATTCCTTTTCCATACGCAGCAGCCGATCACCAGCGATATAACGCAAAAGCAATGGAAAAGGCCGGCGCATCAATTTATCTGGAAGATCATGACTGTACCAGCGAAAAGCTTATTGAGCTTGTAAACTCTATATTGAGCCACCCCGACAAATATGAACAAATGAAACAGGCTAACAAATCTCTTGCAAAGCCTGATTCCGTTGATAAAATCATTAAGGCACTCAAAAAAATGGTATAATTTTATAGTAAATAAGATTATTTCTAGACAAACAGAAAGATTAAAAATGAGCGAATTTTCAAAACAAGCAAAACTAAATTATGAAAACGGATTATCCTGTTCTGAAGCTATAATAACAGCAGCTGAAGAAATTGGCATATGTAAATTCAACGATATTAATGAAATACATAAAATTGCATCAATGTTTTCAAACGGCATGTTAAACGGATGCTTATGCGGAGCTTTGGCAGGAAGTCAAATTGTTCTGGGCTGTATTTTTGGAAGAAATATTTCTGAAAGATCAAAAATGAGTAAATTAATTTCAGCTAAATTTATTCAAACTTTCAAAGAAAAAAGAAAAACGACATGTTGCCGGGCATTAAGCGCTCCTTATAGGGATAATCCTGTTGAACGCAGAGAAAACTGCGCTAATATTGTAGCAGAGTCTGCTCATATATTAGAAGATCTTGTAAATCAATACTCAAAAGAAAAGATTAACGTATAAAATAAATTAATTCTATGCGTCCCAGCCTTTTAAAAACATAATTAAAGGCACATTTCCTCTTTTACTATTTGAATCACTTGAGACCATCAGGTAATTTCCGTCATTATCGACATTTCTGCTGGTCCAAGACCGAGGTAAAACATGCTCTGTACTTGCAGTCACCATAGGATTGCGAACATTATATTTTAATTCCACACCTGTATATGCACATTTTGATAGAAGTTCCGGCATATGCTTAAACGGTGTCTTATCTCCAAAATTCGGCTCTTTTTTAGACGTTTCTTTATTTAACTCTCTTATTGCTTGTCGTGTCGCATCTATTGCTATACGCTGTTTTGTATTGATAGTTTTACTGGATTTTAATGAACCCAAATATCCAGAAAACTCATCTGATTTCCAATATTTATCATGAAAAAATAATAAGCCAAACAATTCTTTCGATGTGTCTTTCTATTCATATGGCTTTAAATTCGGATTTT
>CAYZIV010000027.1:0-9500 GCA_964478475.1 uncultured Gammaproteobacteria bacterium
GTATTCTTTCTTTCAATAAGCAGTTTGTGATCTATTAACAAAAATTGATACAAATAAAAAAACCGTTTTTAAAAACGGTTTTTTTATTTGCCCTGAGCCAGACTTGAACTGGCACGAGGTTGAAGCCTCATCGGATTTTAAGTCCGACGCGTCTACCATTCCGCCACCAGGGCTTAGTAGTTTATTTTTATAATATATAATAAACTATTTTTTTAGTCCAGATGGACTTAATTTCTTTAGATAATTGTTAAGATTCTGAATTTCTTTTTTGTTCATATATCTGAATTTTCCTCGCTCAAGTCCTCCCAGTTCTATATTGGCATGAGAAATTCTTTTTAATGACACAACCGGATGCTTTATCTTTTCCAGCATTCTGCGTATTTGCCTGTTGTATCCCTGGTATAAAGTCATTTCAACCGCAGTTTGGGAATTTACATATTCAAGGATTATAGTTTCGGCATACGCTATTTTTCCTTTTTCTATTTCAATTCCATTTTTTAACTGCGTTATATCTTTTTCTTTTAATTTACCTTCAGCTATTACTCTATAAACCTTAGGAACCTGCATTTTAGGATGCGTTAGTTTTTGGATAAGTTCTCCGTCATTTGTCAGAATAAGAAGTCCTGATGAATCTTTATCCAGTCTTCCTGCTGTTTTTAAATTCTTTACATTCTCAGGAAGAGCGTCATAAATTGTTTTTCTGCCCTCTGTGTCTTTCATAGATGTTATGTAGCCGGGCGGTTTATTATAAATAATATATTCCTTCTTTTCAGGTTCTATAACTTTATTTTTTATTTTAACCACGTCTTTATTAGTAATAGTTACTCCCGGTGTGTCTATTACTTGATCATTTACTTTGACAACTCCTGATTTAATCAGTTCATCTGCGGTTCTCCTCGACCCATAACCGCAGGAAGCTATATATTTATTTATTCTAACCGTTTTTGACATTTTGTGGTATTTCCAGCATCAATTGATGGCTTTTATCTTGTTTTATAACTTCGCAATTGAACTCTCTTGCCATTTTTTCCGCTTCCTTTAAATCGTCAGCGCTCCATATTGCCCAACTAGCTTTTAATTCCTTGTTTACAAGTATTTCTACTCTGTCAGAATATATATACATCGTTTTATGCTGGTGTTCCTTCATTTTGTTGATTTGTCTTAAAATTGCCTCTTTTGGATCAATTTTAAGCGTTTTAAAGGCTATAAGCATACACGATAATGCATCTTCCAGTTCGGCTTGAGCTTTTACTTTTGATCCCCTCAGTAATGCGTTTAAACATTCTGCCACTTCTTCATTTAAATGGCTTATAGCTTCTTTTTCTGAAGTTGTTTTATATTTTCTGTTTTTCCAGATTAATTCTGTCGCTTCCTTAAAATCCATTTTCGATAATCTCTGTGAAATCTTCTTTCTCACTTCAATTTTATCATAAGCTTTTTTCAAAAAAGATTTATAAAATACTAAAAAGTTCTTAAAATATTTAAAAAACAAATTAATTAATTCTAATTACCAAATAATTGAAACGCAATTATAGCTTAATGAAATTTCTCAAAATCTATATGGAATTGTTAAGTGTGAAACAGGAGTGAAGCTCTGGAATGGCGGGCTTTGCCCGGCAGCAGAGAGCTGAACTCATTTTAAAGGCGAAGCCTTTAACCACCTCTTAAGGGTGGCTGTGGGTGGGGATTTTGAGAAATTCCATTCAAAATTAATTCGTAATTCAGGTTAATTATTAAACGAATCTATTGTTTGCAGAAAATTAACAGGCGCAACCCATTTACTTGAACCGGTTTTTATTTCTTCAAGTTTTTTCAGTCGTTTTTCCCTCAATTCAGCCTGTTTTTTTTCATATTTTGCCATTTTTTGAGGATCATTCCGGCGTTCTGTTAAAATTTTGTCCAAATATAGAGAAAAGCTCTTGTATGAATCAGTTTCATAGGGCTGTTCTACATAAGTCGGAAAGTTATAACTTAAATAATCATAAACATTTAAAACCCTTTTATCTCCTGATGGGTGTGTGGAAATCAAATCAAAATGCTTTCCGGTTATTTTATTTAAAACAGAAATCATTCCAAGCGGGTTATAATCAGCTCCGATCATTAATTCAACACCGGTTAAGTCCGCTTCGTATTCATCTTTTCTGCTTACTTTCATAAGCGATAAAAATCCTATACTGTCGATAATTTTTGATATTAAAGGTTTTTGGGTTATTGAGGATAAAGGGTTTATCAATATACGCAAAAAAGTTTGTTTATGAACGTGATTGTTCACAATATGACCTATTTCATGCCCGATTACAGCGACAAGTTCATCTTCTGTTTCAACGAACTCTAAGAGGCCTTTATAGATGTAAACTTCGTTTTTTATATTCGCATATGCGTTAATATGGTCTTCTTCCGCTATAAGAAATTTAATATCTGCCGGAAGATCATTTTTTTCAAGAAGGTTGTTTCCTATTAAATTAACTCGTTTCAGGTTTTTTTCCGTATCCCAATCTGTATTTGCATAGATTTTAGATGGAAAAATAAAAACTGAAAAAATTAAAAACATTAAAATTATTTTGTGTTTCATGCTCTTACCCGGATTGAATTTTTATATCTATAATAAATTATATACTCACTTTGTCAGTTAATGTTTATAATAATTATAGTTATGAAAAATTCAGAAATAAATAAAATATCAGATATTTTAGACCTTTTGGAAACAACAGATCTGTTGAAACTTGGCATGTTTGCCGATAAAAAACGGGAAGAAATACACGGTAAAAATCATCCGGTCACTTTTGCAGTTGACAGAAATATAAATTATACAAACATTTGTTCTTGTAAATGCAGGTTTTGCGCGTTTAATAGAGATAAAAACCATTCTGAGTCATATGTTTTGGAATATAAAACAATAAAAGATAAGATTCAAGAACTTGTTTCAGCAAACGGAACACAGCTTTTATTGCAGGGAGGGCTAAATCAGGATTTGCCTATCGAATATTATACAAATTTGCTGGAAAATATCCGAAAAGATTTCCCTCAATTAACAATACACGCTTTTTCGCCGTCAGAAATAAATTTTATTGCTCAAAATAATAATTTAAGTGAAAAAGAACTTCTGGAAATGTTTATAAATAAAGGATTATCATCCATTCCAGGCGGCGGAGCTGAGATTCTTTGCGATGAAATAAGGCATAAAATAAGTCCTAATAAAATTTCTTCTCAAAAATGGCTGGAAATAATGGAAACAGCTCATAATCTAGGGATCAAATCAACAGCCACAATGGTCTTTGGTTTTGGTGAAGATAACAAACACATAGCGGAGCATTTGTTTAAAATCAAACAGCTTCAAGCTAAAACAGGAGGTTTTACTGCTTTTATCCCGTGGACTTTTGTTCCTTATGATGATTTTTCAGGTATAAGCACTAATTTAAATAACACAGCCTTTGATTATTTGAAAGTCCTGGCTGTTTCCAGACTTGTTTTGGATAATATTCCAAATATTCAGGTTTCCTGGGTAACCCAAGGGTTAAAAATAGCGCAACTTGCTCTAAAATTTGGGGCAAATGATTTTGGAGGCACCATGCTTGAGGAAAATGTTGTAAAAGCCGCAGGTGTTACTAATAAAACCAATATTTCTCAAGTAATTGAGCATATTCAAAAAGCAGGATTTCAGGCAGCTCAAAGAGATACCGCTTATAATATACTTAAAAAATTTGCTTAAGAGTGATTATATGAGAAGGAATTTCCTTTACCCTTAATAATTCACTGATTCCAACGCCTGCTGCCCATAAAACTTCTTCTTCATTAGCAAGTATGGGAATTTCATCTCTTATATGCTCGGGAACTCCTCTGTTTATTAAGTATTTTTTTAATTTTGTTTTATGCTGCATTCCAAAGGGCTGGATAATATCGCCGGGTCTTCTTGTTCGAAGATATAAGTCTCCTTTGATATTTTCTAAATCGGCAAAAACAGTATAGGAAGTTTCTTCAGGAAATTTTTCCGGCGTTTCATTTTGCCATTTTTCTATTTTCAAGTTAACTCCCAGGTCAGGGTGAATGTTTTCTTCTCCAATTTTTACGGGAATTGACAATTCTGTTTTCTCCGCTTTAGTATGGTCAATCAGCTTTAATTCTTTTGAGCTGACAAAAAACCATAAGTTTTTTCCGATAGAAAAAGTTTTTCCTGATTTGGAAACAGTATTTTCTTCTATAAATTGTAATAAATTTTCAATCCGCTCATAAGTATATTCAACATTATTTTTGGCTAAAAAATTAATCAAAACCCTTTTTTTAACAGCTGGCGATAAAGCTAAAAATGACTGTGTATCTAGTATATTATTGTTTAGAACAGTATTTTTTTCTGCTGAATAAAGGTATTCTTCGATTATTTCTTCTGATTCACCTGCTATAGAAGACAATCTTAGAATAGATTCTTCTACAGCATTGTTATAAGTTTTAAGTTGAGGTATTAAACTGTGTCTTATTCTGTTTCTTAAATATTTTTCATTGTAATTACTGGGGTCAAAGTTTGGCTCAAGCGAATTTTCCCTGCAATATTCAATGCAGTCATCTCTTGTTAAATTAAGCAGCGGTCTGTATATTGAGGGCAATCCTTGTTGTTGTCTTACTTCCGGTATGCCTTTAAGTCCTGAGATTCCTGTTCCTTTTATAATTCTGTATAAAACCGTTTCAACATTATCAGTTTTAGTGTGTCCGGTTAAGATTGCGGTTGCTGAAATTGCCCCGGTAATCTCGTTAAAGAAATTGTATCTTTGATTCCTGGCTTCTTCTTCTGTTTGAGGAAGATTTGAGGGAAGTATTTTTGTATAAAATTCAATGTTTCTTTGATTACAGTAATTTTTTGCTTTTTCCTGCTCCTTTTGAGATTCTTCACCTCGCCAATTGTGATTTAAATGAGCAGCGGCAAGTTTAAACTTATATTCTGTATTTATTTTATGCAAAACATCAAGTAAACAAAGTGAGTCGGCTCCTGCTGAAAATCCGACAAGTAAAATATTGTTTTCTTCTAAAATATTGTGGCTTTGAAGAAAATTTGTAATGTTTTGTTTTATTTTTTCTGAAATATTTTCCATCGTATATAACATATTATCATTAGCAGTTTTGATCATATATAAAAATATTGCTTATCTGTTTTATTTACAAAGTTTTATTATTTTATTTAAATGTGGTTTATAATAAATAAAAAAAATAGCCGTAGATTTTAGGAGAATCAATTTCAATGAAAGTAAAATCAGTTTCAGTTTTTATAATAGTATTGTGTTTATTGAGCGTAATTGTCGGATTATTTGCAGTTAATAAAAAGCAGGAATTAACTGAAACTTGTCCGGATAAAACTAAAGGCACTTTCTTTGAAAGATTTTCAGTAAGCGGAGATAGAATAGCAAAAGTAACATTGCAAGGGCCCATCGCATATAGCACTTCCGGTTCTTTTTTAGCGGACCCCAGATCGGCAGAACAGGCTCTTGGGGCTTTAAACAGGGCTTACGAAGATAAAAATGTCAAAGGAATTATATTCAGAGTGAACTCACCAGGCGGCACTGTTGCTATGTCGCAGGAAATTTATAATACTATTTTAAGGGCAAGACAGAAAAAACCTGTGATTGTTTCAATGGCGGATGTCGCAGCTAGCGGCGGATATTATATATCCAGCGCTGCTGACAGAATTTATGCCAATCCCGGTACTCTTACAGGCAGTGTTGGTGTGATTCTTGAAACTATTAATGCAAGACAGCTATTAACAGACAAGCTTGGCGTTGAATCTGAAGTTATTAAAAGCGGTGTTTATAAAGATACCGGAACTATTTACAGACCGCTAACCGATAATGAGAGAGAACTTCTCAATAATCTTGTTAATAATGCTTATAAGCAGTTTTTAGACGGAATTGCAGCAGGTAGAATAAAAAGAGATGATGATTATAACGTTGAAAAAGTGGAATTGAGCGAAGAAAATATGAAAAAATATTCTGACGGAAGAATTTTTACCGGTCAGCAAGCCTTTGAATATGGATTTATAGATAAAATGGGTGGATTTGAAGAAGCTGTAGAAGACATAAGAAAAATGGCGAAACAAAAGTTCCCCTCTATTCCTTCAGATATACAAGTTGTAAATTATAATAGACCTGTTGGAGTTGGAGAATTTTTATTTAGTATATCAAACAATTTTTTCCCGGGAGTGAATAGTTTTAAATCTTTCATCCCGTTTAGCAGGAGTTACCCGCGTCAGCCTTTATATCTTTGGGAGTAGTTAAATGAATGATGATAATAATAATGATTTAAAAAATCATGGTTTTTTTGAAAATGTTTATGGAACACTGTTTTATCCCGGTGAGACCTTTGAGTCTTTAAAGCAAAATCCGCCTATTGTTCAGGCAGTAGGAATTGTAGTGGTAATTAGTATTTTGAATCTTTTTGTTAATTCAGTAGTTCCTGTAACACAAGCGCCGGCAGCGTTTACAATTAGTATCATAGGTCAAGCATTTAGCGGATTATTTAAATGGGTTGTTTTTGCCGCTTTTCTTGAATTAATAGCTTTAATTTTTAAGCATGGAGGCAGAATTAAGATATTTCTTACCTTATCGGCTTTTGCTCTTCTTCCCTGGATTTTTATAGGGCCGGCTTTTCTCCTTAAAACCGGAGGAACGATTTTTAGTTTAATAGGCATTATATTAGGTTTTGTTGTTTGGGGCTGGGCCACAGCATTGACTGTTTTTGCAGGAATGAAGGCTTATGATCTTTCTCCAAGAAGAGGAATACTTTTATTTGTTATCCCTGTTTTCGGAGGTGTAATCTTTTTCAACTGGATAATAGGTTTCTTTTCTACATTAGCTCAAATTCTTAACGTATAAACAGTTAAGGTTTAGGAATGTTTATTGTCATTTATTTTTCCTGTGAACAATTGGGGGACAAGGTTTTAAGTAAAAGTTTTAAAGACCGTTCCGTTGGGTTATAATAGCCTAAGGAGGAAAATATGAAAGTTCTTTTATATGGAGGCGGAGCAAGAGAACACGCTCTGGCATGTAAAATAAAACAATCACCGCTTTTGGAAAAATTATATCTTTATAAGCCAAATGCCGGTTTTGCTGAGCTTGGCGAAATTCTTAGCGCATCTAACTTTAGAGAATTGGCTGAAATTTCTGTGCAAAAAGGCATTAATCTTCTGATAGTAGGTCCGGAAGATCCGTTAGTAAACGGGATTGCGGATGAATTCAAAGAAGCAGGAATTCCTGTAATAGGTCCTGATAAAAAATGGGCAGCTCTTGAAGGTTCAAAAATTTTTGCCAAAGAATTTATGTTGAGAAACAACATCCCTACAGCTCATTATGAAGTGATAACAGATGAAAATGATGTTTATGATGTTTTGGAAAAATTCACTGTTCCGGTTGTGCTAAAAGCCGATGGATTAGCAGCAGGCAAGGGTGTGTATATTGCAAATTCAAGAATGGAAGCTGAAAGGGCGTTAAGCGAATATTTAAGCGGAAAGTTTAACGAAGCTTCTAAAAAAGTTGTTGTGGAAGAATTTCTGGAAGGTTCGGAAGTTTCTCTTATTTCATTGTGGGATGGTACAACACTCTTACCATTTGTGCCGGCCAGGGATTATAAAAAACTCGAAGAAGGTGATAAAGGTCCGAACACCGGGGGAATGGGAGCATATTGCCCTGCGTCTTTAACAGTGGATGAGTATCAGGAAGTTGAAAATTATCTTAAAAAGTTGGAAACCGCTTTGAAAAAAGAGAAAGCCGATTTTGTCGGCGTGATTTATTCGGGATTAATGATGACTGACAAGGGATTGAAAGTTTTGGAATATAACATGAGGTTTGGTGATCCTGAAACTCAGCCTTTATTAATGCATCTCGACAATGATCTTTTAGAGGTTTTTAAGTCGGCTGCGGGTGGAGAATTAGACAAAGTCAACTTAAAATGGAAAAAAGGACAGTCTTTTTGTGTAGTGATAGCAGCAGACGGATATCCTAAAACTCCTAAAAAAGGCGGAGAAATAAGAAATATTGAAGAAATAATCAAAAACCACGGAGTGACGGTATTTTTTGCCGGGGTTGAAAAAAATAACGGAAAACTTGTTGCAAATGGAGGAAGAATCCTTTCAATATGCTGTACAGGCGTCTATTCCCAAAAATTTATCTATGATGCAGCAGAAGAACTTGATTATAATGATAAAATTTATCGAAAAGATATTGGCGAAGTAAGTCTTTCTAAAGAATTATGCCAAAAGGATAAGAGGAGTTGTGATGAAGGAAGTTGTAATAATTGCGGGTTCTGACAGTGACAGGGATTTTGTTGATCCTGCATTAAAACTTGCGGAAGAATTAAATATCGAGACGGTATTTAGAGTGTATTCCGCTCATAGAAACTTGGAAGAACTTCTGAATTATTTGAATGAAGTTGAAAAAAGCGGAAAAACAAAAGTTATTATAGCTGTTGCAGGTCTTTCTGCTGCTTTGCCCGGAGTAGTTGCAGCTAAAGTCAAAATTCCGGTTATAGGTGTGCCAAGAGATACAGGTCCATTGAACGGAATTGATGCATTGTTGTCAATTGCTCAAATGCCAAAAGGAGTCCCTGTGGCAACTATGGCAATAGGAACTCATGGAATGCTTAACTCTGTGCATTTCGCAAAAAGAATTTTAGACTCTTAATGTTTCTTCAATTTGGCTTTTATACCAGTTAAGCGTTTTTCTGATTCCTTCTCGCAAGGAGGTCTTATATTTCCAGCCAAGTTCTGAAAGTTTTGATACATTAAGCAGTTTTCTCGGTGTCCCGTCAGGTTTTGAATCATCAAAAACTATTTCTCCGTTGTAATTTGATTCTTCCTTGATTAAATACGCAAGTTCCTTGATGGAAATGTCTTCTCCTGTGCCAATATTGACTATTTCTGAGCTGTTATAATTGTCCATAAGATAAACACAGGCATCTGCGAGATCGTCAACAAATAAAAATTCGCGTTTCGGTTGACCTGTCCCCCAAACAGTCACATTTGGTGTGCCTGATTGTTGAGCTTCATGAAATTTTCTTATCAACGCAGGCAGCACATGGCTGTTGTTAAGGTCAAAATTATCGTTTATTCCATATAAATTCGTCGGCATAACCGAAATAAAGTTTGTTCCATATTGTGAATTATAAGCCTGACAGGTTTTTATGCCTGCAATTTTGGCAATAGCGTACGGCTCATTGGTATATTCAAGTTCACCTGTTAATAGATGATCTTCAGACATAGTCTGCGGGGCGAATTTAGGATAAATGCAACTGCTTCCTAAGAAAAGAAGTTTTTTTACACCGCTTAAATAACTTGAATGAATAATATTGTTTTGAATTTGCAGGTTTTCATATATAAATTCAGCCCTGTATTGATTATTGGCATTTATTCCGCCGACTTTCGCCGCTGCAAGAAAGACATAATCAGGTTTTTCTGTTTGGAAAAATTCTTCCACAGACTTTTGGCAGATAAGATTAAGTTCGTTTTTTGTTTTTAAAATTAAATT
>CAYZIV010000028.1:0-9435 GCA_964478475.1 uncultured Gammaproteobacteria bacterium
AACTGTCATGCTGAACTGGGTTCAGCATCTATTCAGTGAGGATACAAACTTGAAATTCACGTTTATAAGACCCTGAAATAAATTCAGCGTGACAAGACATATGTCATTGCGAGCCGATAGCCGTCGGTTGGTAAGACTTAGCCCTTTCATACAACACCGCTTTAAATGTAGGTAGTTATTTCATATAATTTAAAAGTTTAAATCAACCATTTCCGGTAAAGTCAATCCTAATGCATTTGCAATTTTTGCAATAGTATCTAAATTAGGTGATGTTTGACCACTTTCAATACCACCTAATGTTGTTCGATGTATTTTAGCCAGTTCAGCAAGTTTTTCTTGAGAAATTTCTTTTTTAATTCTCTCAATTTTTACTTTTTTGCCGAATTTTTTAGACAAGTCGTTTAATTCAATCATCATAATGATATTAATAATAAGCATTTGACACATAATTATCTACAGAATAAAATATGCTTATGTAGATTTAACTCATCAATTATGTAAGTAATGAGTGAAAAGATTTCAAAAAATATGAAAATAAACAATCAAAAATTCTCGATAAAAAAGATTGAAACGATTATTAATTATTTGAAATTGATAATCGCTATGCTCGAAGAAATAAAAGAGGAAAATGCCTAGCTTTCTTGTTCTTCCATCGGTTTTTCAAAAGTGCATTCTTTGTTTGAGCAAGCAACTTTATTTCCTCGCTTGAGATACTTGTTTACAAGCATAGCTCCGCATTCAGGACATTTGCCGCCGTTTGGCTCGTTCCATAATGCAAATGTACATTCAGGATATTTGCTGCATCCATAAAAAGCCTTGCCATACCTGGATTTTCTTTCAATAAGTTCTCCGTCACAACCTTCTTTTCCACATTTTATGCCTGTTTTTTTGATGAATTTTTTGCGATGTTTGCATTCGTCATTTGTGCAGTTTAGATATTCTCCATATGGACCGCGTTTTAACATCATCCCCGATCCGCATTTTTCGCATATTTCATCAGACATTTTTTCTTCGTCATCTATAGGCTGTAAGTCCTTTGAAAGCGGCTTTGTCTCCTTGCAATCCGGATATCCTGAGCAGCCAAGAAACATGCTTCCCCACTTGCTTGTTTTCATTGCCATTGGTTTTCCGCATTCAGGGCATACATGTTCAGTAAGTATCTGAACTTTTTCCATTTCTTTTTTCGCTTTTTCTAGCACTTCAACAAAAGGCTCGTAAAAATCACCTAAAATCTTCTTCCAATCTGTTTTATCAGTTTCTACCTGGTCAAGATTTTCTTCCATTGTCGCTGTAAAAGCTGAATCAACTATATCAGGAAAATGCTTAACTAAAAGATCATTTACTGCTATCCCGAGCGGGGTCGGAACTAACGATTTTTCAATTTTAAGCACATAGAATCTGTCTTGAATGGTGCCTATAGTTGGAGCATACGTACTTGGACGGCCGACGCCCAGTTCTTCCAACGCTTTAACAAGCGATGCCTCTGAATAACGGGCGGGTGGCTGCGTGAAATGTTGTGAAGAGTTGACTTTTTGAAGCTTTAATTTATCACCCTTGGCAAGATCAGGAATTACGCTGTCTTTTTCTGTTTCTTCCCTGTCGTCATATACTATCAAAAATCCCTGGAAAGTTACCTTGCTGCTGGAAGCTCTTAGTGTATATTTGTCTGCTCCTATTTCTACAGCAACACCTTTAACTTCTGCGCACTCCATTTGGCTTGCCATAAACCGGCTCCAAATAAGCTTGTATAACTTGTACTGCTCATTGGATAGATATTGCCTGATCGATTCAGGAGTTTTTTCTATATACGTAGGCCTTACAGCTTCGTGTGCATCTTGAGTGTTTTTGCCCTTCTTGGCATATACACGCGGTTCTTTTGGATAATATTTTTCACCGTATTTATTTATTATAAATTCTTTCGCTGAATCTCTGGCTTCATCAGAAATCCTTGTGCTGTCAGTTCTCATATAAGTGATAAGACCAACATGCCCAGCTGGTCCCAGTTCTAGACCTTCGTATAAGTTCTGCGCCAGCTGCATTGTTCTTTTGACAGAATATCCCAGCTTATTACTGGATTCCCTCTGCAGTGTGCTTGTTATAAACGGCGGTTGAGGTTTTCTTTGCGTCTGTCTCTCGGTTACTTTTGTAACTTTATACTCTGTAGACTTGTCGTTTAGCGTTTTTACCACTTCTGACGCTTCTGCTTCATTGTTTATTTCAATTTTTTTATCGTCACATTTTGATAATTCTGCATTGAAAACGCTTGAAGACTTGGCTTTTGATAGGTCTGCATTGATTTTCCAGTATTCTTGCGGCTTAAATGCTTCAATTTCTCGTTCTCTGTCGCATATGATTTTTACCGCAACACTTTGAACTCTTCCCGCTGAAAGACCTTTGCCGACTTTTTGCCATAAAATCGGACTTATTTTGTAACCTACAAGTCTGTCCAATACCCTTCTTGCCTGTTGGGCATTTACCCTATTCATATCTATAGGACGCGGGTTTTTTACCGCATCTTGAATTGCTGTTTTTGTGATTTCGTTAAATTCTATGCGATATATGTTTTTGCAGGTTTTATTTAATAAATATGCCATATGCCAGGCTATAGCTTCTCCTTCCCTGTCAGGGTCAGGAGCGAGAAAAACTTCTTGTGATTTTTTCGCATAATCTTTGAGTTCGTCTACAACTTTTTGCTTTTTTTCCATGACTTCATACTGGGGTTCAAAGTTGTTTTTTAAATCAACTCCCAGTGTTTTAACCGGTAAATCCCTTATATGCCCCACTGAAGCCTTGATTTCA
Organism: uncultured Gammaproteobacteria bacterium; assembly: GCA_964478475.1. Lineage (GTDB taxonomy): Bacteria > Cyanobacteriota > Vampirovibrionia > Gastranaerophilales > UBA9971 > CAYZIV01. The sequence goes on from CAYZIV010000028.1 coordinate 2,800, forward strand.
AAAGAATCCCCAAGGATTTTTTTGATGGTTTTTGCTTTTGCTGGAGACTCAACTATTACAAGCGATTTTTTCTGTTTTTCTTGTTTAGCCGTAGTTTTTTTAGGTGTTTCTTTCTTTTTAGAAGCTGTTTTTGCCATTGAATTTTTAAGACCTTTATAAGTATAGTTTCTTTTATACGATGTTTTTTACAAATCGTTGACCGGGCATTTGGGTTATTAAACCGTTTAGTTCCATTGAAGTTAATGTGCTCATTAGCTCTTCTGCATTTAGTCTGGATTCCAGAATCAATTCATCAAAAGATTTTGATTCTAATTCTAAAATGTCGTATATTTTTTTCTCATTGTCAAGAAGTTTTAATTTAATGCTTTCATTTGAATTAATATTTGTATTGTTTTTCCCCCAGTTGAGATGATCTAGAATATCTTGCCCTTCTGTAACGAATGCCGCTCCTTGTTTAATAAGTTTATGCGTTCCCTGTGTGTTTGGGTTGGTGATCATGCCAGGAATGCACATTAATTCTCTTCCTTGTTCAATGCATAATGAGGCAGTAATTAGCGCCCCACTTTTAAGACCGGCTTCAGCGACTAATGTTCCCTGAGAAAGTCCGCTGATTATTCTGTTTCTTCTGGGGAATCTCCAGGGAATCGGTTGCGCGTCAGGAAAATATTCTGATATTGCAGCTCCGTTATTGTCTGCGATTTTTTTAAATAAGTCTTTATTAGAAAAAGGATAAATGTTATCAAAGCCCGAGCCTAAAACCGCTATGGTTCTTAAGTTGTTATTTATTGCTGACCAGTGCGCGCAAGAATCCACTCCTGATGCCATTCCGCTTACTATGGTTATATCTGTTCCTCTTAGATCAGTTATTATTTTTTTTAGAACACTTTGTATATAGTTGCTTGATTTCCTACTGCCTACTATTGCAAGACATTTGTCAAAATTGCATAACGATAAATCTCCTTTTACAAATAATGTAATGGGCGGATCGTAAATTTGACTTAAATAATAAGGGTATTCCGGGCTTTTCAGGGTTATAACCTTGATGTTCTTTTTTACTATTTCTTCTTCGAGTTTTTCCAGGTTGCATAAGTTTTTCTTTTCTTCTTGAAATTTTTCTATTATTCCCGGAGAAAACCCTTTTATTCTTAGTAAATCACTTGAAGTTGCATTCCAGCACTGCTTTATCGAGCCAAAATGTTCTAAAAGTTGATGTAATTTAACACTTCCTATTGAGTTTATTTTAGAAAACCCGAGCCAGTACTTTAATTCATCCATTTATAAAATACCTGTTGAAATATTAACATTATTTGTAATTTGTTTTGAAAATATATGTAATACATTATGAAAAGTTTTTTTCGCTGTCAATTTTTATATTATTTATAAAAATTTTGTAGAAAATTATTGCCTTTTTGTAGCCTGAAATTTCCATTAAATAGTTCTTAAATGAAAATGATTTTTTATTATGCAGGCTAATAATGAATAAGATATTTAAACCCGGAATCAACTTGATTAATAAATTGAAATATCCTCAAAAATTTAAGATGATATTTTTCTTAATTATCATTGTGATAGCTGGGTTTTTGGTTCTTGTCGTTAATGATTTGAATAAGCAAATTAAAATTACTGAGAAAGAGAGGATGGGGGTTGTATATGTAATTCCTATGAAAATTTTATTAAATGAAATGCAGCAGCATAGAGGAGCTGCAAGCGGGTATTTAAGCGGATATGATGCTTTGGGTGAAAAAATGGCATTAAAGCAATTTACTGTTGATTCTGCTTTTGGTGAAATCGAAAAAATTAATCAAAAACACGATGATATTTTTGAAATTTCTGACGAGTTGGAAGTAATTAAAAAAGATTGGGATAATTTACGGCAGGTTTCAACAGAATTAACGCCAGAAGAAAGTTTTAACAGGCATAATGAAATAATTTCTGAAATCAGAGGATTTATAAAAAAAATAGGTGATAGATCGGGCTTAATACTCGATTCTCGCCTTGGTTCTTTTTATTTAGCCCATTTGATTTTAATAGATATTCCTTTATTAACTAATGAAGCGGGTAAGGTAAGAGCTTTGGGAGTAGCAGCCGCTGCAAAACAAAGTTTAACAAGTGAAGAAAGAAGAGAAATTCTTATTTATCAGACCTCAACAAGGTTAGAATTAAAGGAAATTAATCTTAACGCAAAAAAAATTTTTAGTGAAAATCAAGAAATAGAAAAGACATTAAGTATCTTTTTGATTGATTTAAATGATGATCTTGAAGAATTTTTAAATCTAACTTCTGAGGAAATTATTGAAGCTGATGAAATAAATATTAACCCGGAGGAATATTTTGAAGTTGGAATAAAAGCAAACAATTCAGCTTTTCTGTTCTATGAATCAGTTGTGAATGAGTTGGATAATGTGCTTGCAAAAAGATTAAAGTTATTAAAAACAGAAAAGTTATTAATAGTAATTCCTGTTATATTGGTTCTTCTTCTTTTTATGTACATATTTGCCTGTTTTAGTTTTGCTGTGATTGGTTCAATTAAATATCTTGAAAGCAGGGCTTTAAGGATTGCTCATGGAAATTTGGATATTGAATTGGATTTTAAAACTAATGATGAATTAAAAAGCTTAGCTAGTTCAATGAACTATATGATTTTTAATTTAAAGACATTTATAAATAGAGAGAAAATTCTTAGGCGTATTAATGAAGAAGTTCGTTTATTTAAAAATCATGAAGAAATTGACAATTATTTGGTTAGAGAATTGATTGAAATTTTTAATGTAAACCAAGTGGCGTTCCTTTTTATTGATCCTAATCATTTAAAGTGGCATAGAAGAAAATTTAAAGATGAAGTTATAAAAAATTTTAAAGGAGAATGCTTTGTGCCGCTGGAGTCCGGCAGGGAAATAATGCCTGAGAGCGATGAAATTATATCTTTTGAAGATGTTGAAAAAGAAATTCAGGATAAATATCTTAAAAATTGTTTGAGAGTAGAAAATATAAGATCATTAATGGCTTATCCAATTTCAAAAAAAATTCCAAATCGACCTCAAAAGGAGGTTGTGGAGTTGACAATAATTTCAGAGCCGCATCCTAGAGCCTGGAATGAATCTGAAAAAAAGTTATTTAAAGACATAATGGATATTCTTTCAGTTATATCAACTGAAACTATTCAAAGAAATGAAATTGAGGAAATCAGAAAGACTTTTATTGCGACATTAACACATGATTTAAAAAGTCCAATTATTGCAGAGCAGAAAGCTCTAGAGTTTTTGCTTTCTCCCAGAGGAAAAAGCCCTGACGTTCCTTATTTGGAATATTTAAGTGATATTTATGAAACTAATAATGAGGTTTTAAAGTTAATTAACAATTTATTATCGGTATATCATTTTGAATCCGGAAAGGTTGAATTGAATAAATCTTTTGAAAATATAGAAAATGTAATTAAAGATTCTGTAAAATCCTTGAAATATATGGCAGAAGATAAAGCTATTAAAATTTCAATTGAAATGCAGGAAAATTTGCCTTTGGTGGAAGTTGACAGGGATGAAATTAAAAGGTTATTGATGAACCTGCTAAGCAATGCGATAAAACATAATGAAAACGGGATAAAAATTGTTATTAAAGCGGTTAAAATGGATAATTATATTCAGGTTTCTGTTAGTGACAATGGAAAAGGCATACCGGACGAGATAAAAGCAGCAATTTTTCAAAGGTATATTACGCAAAAAGGAAGAATGGGCTCAGGTCTTGGACTATATATTTCTAAACAAATAGTTGAGGCCCATAACGGTAAAATTTGGTTTGAATCAGAAGAAGAAAAAGGCACAACTTTTTATTTTAGTTTGCCTGTATAAACTGGATTATCGTTTTATCTTGCCATCCGGTATCGCTGTGATTTCCTGTATCTGAGAAAAAAGAATCAGCGTTAGGTTTTAATTCAGATAATTTGACACTCATTTGATATGGAACTATTTCATCGTTTTTTGCGTGTAAAATAAGCATTGGCGATTTTATCAGGCTTATTTTGTCTTTGGAGTTAAATTTTTGCGTGATTTTTATTGAGTTATAAATAGAATCTCTTATAAAATTACTCAAAAAATTGCCCTGATTATCGTTTTGTATTCGGTAATTTCTCATATCTTCGATACTGGTAAACCCTCCTTCTGCGATAACTCCTTTGAAATTATTTTGTGATGCCGCATGGATTGCTACAGCCGCACCCAGTGAGTGTCCCCATATAATCGTATTTTCCGGCTTTACAGAATACTTTTCTTTTAGATGGCTGATAAAGTTGTTAACATCAGAATATAATCCATTTTCATCAGGAGAACCCTCGCTTTTTCCATAACCTCTGTAATCAATCGCAAAAATTTCATGCCCTCTATCTGCAAGAAATAAAAGCTTTTTTTGAAATTTTTCAAACGTAAGATTTGCGTCATTCCCATGACAGAATAATATTACAGGTAAATCTTTATCGCCTTTTATATGGATGTATGAAAGATTAAGACCATCATCTGATATAAAATAATTTTTAACAGCTTTGTGGCTCAACTCATCAATCAATGAATGGATTTCTTTTGACGGTTTGAAAACTATTCGTTTTTCAATTTCAAACTTATTTGTTAAAAAATTAAGCCCTGTTGGCAAAATAATAATAATTATCGCGGTTATTATTAATGCTTTAAGTAACGGGATAATTTTTTTCATTAGGTGTTCTCTGATTAAAATTGCTCGAGAAATCTTACATCATTATTAAAGAATAGCCTTATGTCGTTGATTGCGTATTTTAGCATAGCTAATCTTTCTACTCCCATACCAAAAGCAAAGCCTGAATAAGCTTCCGGGTCAATGTTTACGCCTTTGAGCACGTTCGGGTCAATCATACCTGCTCCCAGAATTTCCAGCCATCCTGAATTTGAGCAAGTCCTGCATCCTTTCCCCGCGCATATAATACATTGGACGTCAATTTCTGCACTCGGCTCTGTGAATGGGAAAAAGCTTGTTCTGAACCTTGTCGGTCTGGTTTGACCAAAGAACTGTCTTGTGAATTCGTTAAGAACCCCTTTTAAATCCCCGAAAGTTACTTCTTTATCAACCATAAACCCTTCTACCTGATGGAAAAGATTGTTTTTTCTGCTGCTAACAGCTTCTGATCTGTAAACTCTGCCCGGGCTGATTACCCGCAGAGGCGGTCTTTTTTTCTCCATTTCCCTTATTTGAGAGTTGGAAGTCTGGCTTCTCAAAAGAAGATTAGGCGCGTTTACAGTATAAAAAGTATCCTGCATGTCTTTAGCGGGATGATCAGGCGGGAAATTCAGCGCGTCAAAATTGTAATGCTCCGTTTCTACTTCAGGGCTGTTAGATTCTTCCACCAGTGTAAATCCCATTTTATGAAATATTTCAACTATCTCGTTTATTGTAAAAGTAAGAGGGTGTTGGCTTCCATATGGAATATAATCTCCGGGAAGAGTTACATCAATTCGCTCAGCTTCCAGTTTTTGTGAAACGCTTGCCTTGGATAAGATTTCGTCTTTTTGGCTAAAGGCATCTTCTATTTCCGCGGCGGTTTTATTAGCTATTTCGCCGATTAGTGGACGTTCCTCCGCAGGTATGTCTTTGAGTCCTCTTTTTATTGTGTTAAGTTCGCCTTTCCTGCCCAGATATTTTATTTTTATTTCCTGCAGCTCTTTTAAATCTGATGTTTTCTCTATTTCTCCAAGTGCCTGATTTTTTAATTCTTCTAGTTTTGTTTTCATTTTATCTGTCTTTCTATACGGATTTTTTTTAATTATACAACAATCTTGATAAAGCTCAACCGGAAACCTCTTCAGCTTCTAAATCATCTGAATCTTTATGCAGGTCATTTAAAAATTTCTGAGGGATTTCTTTTTTGTTGGCCGCGCCCATTTCTTTTATTTTTTGAATCTGACTTAAAATACTGCCTCTGCCGTCTTTTATTTTTTTAATTATGCTGTCGTAAGATTCACCCGTATTTTCAATGTATTTTGACATCTTTTGCAGCTCCTCTAATAGTCCGACAAACTTATCATAAAGCTTTCCGCTTTCTATTGCTATATCTTTAACATATTTAGCTTGTCTTTCTTCTTTCCAGAAAACATCTATTGTCTTTAATGCGGCTAAAAGTGTTGAGGGGCTTACGATTATAATTTTTTGTTTCCAGGCATATTCAATTAAATCAGTGCTTTCTTTATATAATATGGAAAAAGCTCCCTCTATAGGGATAAATAGTAAAATAAAATCATGTGTATTTAATTGTCGGTTTTGTTCGTAACCTTTTGAACTTAAGTCCTTCACCATATTTTGAACAGAAGTTAAAAATTCTCTTTTGTAAATATCTTTTTCTTTTTCGGTTTCACTATTAAAAAATTTTTCGTATGAATTGAGCGGAACCTTAGAGTCAATGATAACATGCCTATCGTTGGGCAGGTAAATTATCGCATCGGGAATGTTTCTCCCTGAGTTGGTGATACAAGATTCCTGAGTTGTGTAGTTTATTCTTTTTAATAATCCGGAGGCTTCAAGTATGCGTTCGAGAATAAACTCGCTCCAGCAGCCTTTTTTCTTTGTGTCACCTTTTAGCGCGTTTGCAAGGTTGTTTGCTTCCTCACTGTTTTTTATGCACTG
>CAYZIV010000029.1:0-9357 GCA_964478475.1 uncultured Gammaproteobacteria bacterium
GTTTATCGCCGCTCAGAATCAGAACTTCCCGCTAGAAAAGCCGAGGTTGAGCACGCAAAAGAAGAAGACGTAAAATTTTTGCTGCTCCATTCGCCGTTGGAAATTTATGGTGATGAAAAAGATGTAAAAGGAATTAAACTGCAAGTTATGGAGTTAGGGGAACCTGATTCTTCCGGCAGGAGAAGACCTGTCCCTGTTGAGGGAAAAGTCGTTAATATCGAAGCTGATACAGTGATTGTGGCTCTTGGCACGAATCCAAATCCGATAATTCAGCGATCAGCCGAAGATGAGAAAATTAATCTCCAAATTGACGATAGAGGATACATAGTTACAGACCCTAAAACGGGCAAAACCTCTATTAAAGGAATTTGGGCAGGCGGTGATATCGCTCCTTCAGGTGAGTCAACCGCTATCAAAGCTATGGGCGCAGGGAAAATCTCTGCAAAAGAAATTAATGATTATTTGAATTCAATAGGAAGAGCATAATGTTTCACGATGTAATTGTTATAGGCGCGGGAATTTCAGGTTGCACCGCAGCCAGGCTGCTTGCTGATCAAGGAAAAAAGGTTTTATTGCTGGAAAAACGTTCTCATGTCGGCGGTAATTGTTTTGATTTTAAAAATAAACAGGATATAACTATTCAAAAATACGGTCCTCATATTTTTCACACAAATAATAAACAAGTTTGGGACTTTTTAAACAGGTTCAGCAGCTTCAATGATTATGTTCATAAGGTATTGAGCTATCGAGACGGTCATTTTTACCCCGTACCTATCAATAAAAAGACTGTTTGTGATTTTTTCGGGCTTGATCCGGATAATACCGATGTGAAAGTAGTTCTCGAGCAGGAAATTAGAAATTCTGTTTTTAATTCTCCTCCTCAAAATTTTGAAGACCAGGTTGTATCTCAAGTCGGAACTCGTTTATATGAGGCTTTTTTCAAGAATTATACTATGAAACAATGGCAAAAAGACCCGAAAAATCTTTCTGCTGATATAGCAAAGAGAGTCCCTGTAAGGGATAACTTTGATGACAGGTATTTTAGCGACAAATATCAAGGGATTCCGTCTGAAGGATTCACAAAAATGTTCAGCAATATGCTTGACCATCCGAATATTGACATACTTTTGAACAAAAATTATTTTGATATTAAAAATGCTTATATCCCTGAATTGACAGTTTATACAGGAGAACTTGACCGCTTTTTTGATTATAAATACGGAAAATTGGAATATCGATCCCTTGAATTTGAATATGAAGATTTAAATGAGGAAAATTACCAGCCTGCAGCCGTTGTAAACTACCCCGGGGATGAAAAATGGACGCGAATTACTGAGTATAAAAAGTTTTTAAATGAAAAAAATGATAAAACAACTCTGTGTTACGAGTATCCGTCAAAATTCGGCGACCCTTATTATGTGGTGATTAATGAAGAGAATCTTAAAAAAAGAGAACTCTACATGAATGAGGTCAAAAAGCTGGAAAAAAACGGAAAAATACTTTTCACAGGCAGATTGGCAGAATACAAATATTACAACATCGATCAGGCAGCAGAAAGTGTATTTTCAAAGCTGAATTTTTAAGAAATTTTAATTCAGTCATAACAGGTATTACAGCTGTTTAGAAATTCGGGTTATTTAATCTGTTTGAATTAGTATTAGAGCATTCGCGAAGGTTCTATTCTTCGTCCTGGATAATTAAACAACCGTTTTCATTGTATTCAGCTACACAGTTTTTGCCCATTTTTTTAGAGAAATAAAGCGCCTGGTCCGCGCAGTTTATAAGAAGCTCTTTTTCCTGTGCGTCAATTGGGAAGTCTGAAATCCCTATGCTTACTGTAGGGCTGATTTCCTGATTATCTCTGGTTTTAACTTTAATTTCGGAAATTCGTTTTCTTAGACGTTCGGAAATTTTTCTGGCAAATTTCTTCGGGGTTTCCGGCAAAATTAAAGCAAATTCTTCCCCGCCATACCGGCATGGGAGGTCGATTTTTCTTATTGTGTCTTTTATAACTTTGGAAATTTTTCTGAGCATTTCATCGCCTATTTGATGTCCGTATGTGTCATTAATAGGTTTGAAGTTGTCAATATCCATCATTAATAAGGAAATAGCGTGTTTGTACCTGGAAGATCTCTTAATTTCCGCATCAAGCAGATATTCAAAATGTCTTCTTATGTATAATTTCGTGAGGCCGTCTGTTATTGCAAGTTCATAGAGCTGTGCATTGCTGATGGCAATAGCGGCTTGATTTGCCAGAGCGCCCATAAAATCAAGGTCATCCTGGTTGAAAAACTTGTCATTTTTCTTGTTTGCTATGTTTATTACGCCGATAGCTTCTTCCTTAACTATTAAAGGCAAACAAATAAGGGATTTTACGCTGGATGCTTCCGAGCGGAAAAACCTTGGGTCATTTTCGCCTAAATTTGTAATTATAGCTTTTTTATTATAAAAAGCTTCTCCCGCAATTCCTTCTCCTGCCCTTATTTTTGTGCAGTCTACCTGCCCGTCGTTAATTTTTTTCTCAAATTCTTTATCAGGAAGGCCGTATACGACTTTTACCACGAGATCCTCTGTAGACGGATCATAGAGCATTAGTGATCCTCTCTCTGCTTCAAGAGTTTGTATTGCTTTTGCCAGAATTATCTGGATGAGCCTTTTGAGGTCATCTATAAAGTTCATCGCTTGTCCGATATTATACAAAATGGAAATGTTGTGAAGAGTTTTTTGTAAGTAGACTAAATTGGTTTCTTTTTCTTCTTGTTTTCTAAATTTATTAATTATAGGCGAGAAAAAGTTTATGAAATTTTTAAGAAGACTGAAATCTTCTTCAGTAAAAGGTTTTTCTGATTCTTTTTCCCCCATGGAAATAATGGCAATAACTTTACCTTGAATTACAAACGGTAACCATATTCGGGAATTTAATTCAAGCAAGTCATGATCTTCAAAAAATTGTAAATACATCCTCTCATTGTTTTGATTGAAAAGATTTACAGGATTCCCTTCTTTAATTATGTGCCATATCCCCTCTCCTTTGTTTTTAAATTCAAAAGAATAAGGCGAGTCAATATTTTCATGAGAAGTTATTCTGTAAAATCCTTCTTGTTCAATAAAAAAAGCAATATTTTTAAGTTTAAAAGTTTCTGCAAGGAAAGAATTAAGATTAATAGCAAGCGATTCCAGGTCTGAAACAGCATTTGTTATGCTTGTGAATTCAAAAAGCCTGTTTAATTGTGAAAGTTCATTTTGAAGCCGCTCAACCTGGTTTGACAGATCATTGCTTTGGTTTATATTGCCTACATTTGACATATAATCTATTCCTTAGAGGAAAATAATATAAATAAGTTTATAATTTTAACGTTTAATATAATTTTATAATAAATTTAATTTATAAAAAAGTCAAAATATGATTTTAACTGTTTTTCGGAGATGTTTTTAAAAGTTAACTTTTAGTTTAGTGAATAATTTTAGTTGTTAAATAACTTGAGTCGTTAATTAGATAAAAAAGTAATAATAGTCTGGTAAAATTTCTCAAAAATATAAGTTTAATTACCTACGGGCGTCAGGCAGTAAACGTAAGGAAAAAATTATTTTATTAAACTTTCGAAGCAATCTTTTTTATAATTATTTATTAAGATTGCTTTGAATTAAAGATTGCAGTTTATGTAACAAGATTTTTGTCTCGCAATGACAGTAGTTATTTAACATTTTTAAGATTAGGGTTAATTGTCCGCTTATTGAAAAATATTAATTGTAAATACTGCATTAGGGTCCTGTTGAACGTTTATAAAATTTTTTAAATTTACATGAAAAACTAATGCAAGATAAATATATGTAAGAATGATCGCTATTGCATAAAATTCTTTTTTATTCATAAGCCAAAAACCAGGAAAAAATTAATTAAAAACTTTAATCCTGATATTTTAAAGCCGCGTTATAAAAAATTCATTAGATTAAAAGGGGGTAAAATACTTGTAAAATCAGGTGAAATTATGTCTATTCTTCACCCCAGGGAACAAGCCTGTATCCGACATTGGTAATAGTGTGTAAATATCTGGGATATTTGGGATTGGGCTCAATTTTATTCCTTAATCCGCCTATATGCACTCTTACCATTCTTACATCTTCGTCTGAATCATAACCCCACACCTCATTTAAAAGCATTGTAAGGCTGACCGCCTGGTTTATATGCTGCATTAGACAATAGAGAATTTCAAATTCCGTCGGGGTCAGTTTTACAAGTTTGTCATTGATGTTAACTTCCAGGGAATCAGGATATAACTTTAAGTCCCCGCTTTTTAAAACCTCTTCTTTAAAGGGTTCTTTAAACCCGGATCTTCTTAAAAGCGCGCGGATTCTAACCAATAACTCCTGAATGTCAAAGGGTTTGACTAAATAATCATCAGCTCCCGAGTCGAAACCCACAACTTTATCCTCTAAAGTTCCCTTTGCTGTGAGCAAAATTACCGGGGTATCCTTGGTTTTTGCTGATTTTCTCAGATTCTTGCAGACTTCAAAACCGTCCATTTCAGGCATCATTACATCAAGAATTATAAGATCATAGTTTCCGTTTTGGGTTTTTTGCAGCCCGGTTAGGCCGTTATTAGCTGTGTCAGTGAAAAATCCGCTCAGTTTTAAGTCGGTGGATAGCCACTCCATTATTTCCTGATCGTCATCGATAATTAAAACTCTTTGAGCCATTTTATTTAAACTCTCTTTTTTATTAATTATTATTTAATCAAATTATATGAGAAATTTCTACATTGATTTGAATGATTAAATTGAATTTAATAAAATTTGGCTATTGTGTATAAAATAAAAGTATTATAAATTTTTTACATAGGTAAAGAATTTATAATCTCACACAAATTGGAGATATTTGTGGAAAATTTTGAAAAATTTCTGGAAATAGCAAAAGAAGCCGCCTATGAAGCCGGTGAAATTCAGCTTTCTTACATGGGGAAAAAGAAGAATATTCAGCATAAATCAAATGAATTCGACCTTGTAACTGAAGCAGATAAACAATCAGAGAAAAAAATTTTTTCAATATTAAATACATATTTCCCTGAACACGATGTGTTTGGGGAAGAAACAGGCTGTCATAGAGAAAACAAATCTGATTATCTGTGGATTGTAGATCCACTAGACGGAACAACGAATTTTTCACACAATTTCCCTCATTTTTCAGTGTCAATCGGCCTTATGAAGAAAAAAGAAATCATTCTTGGCGTGGTTTATGACCCTTGTAAAAATGAATTGTTTTGGGCCGCAGAAGGAACAGGGGCATATTTAAACGCTGAACCAATCAGTGTCAGCGAAGTCAATGATTTAAATAAGGCCCTTCTTGCCACCGGGTTTCCGGCAGGAAATAACAAAGCAGCTGATGAAAATTTTGTATACTTAAGAGAATTTCTTCGTAAAGCACAAGCAATAAGGCGTCCCGGTTCTGCTGCACTTGATTTGTGCTATGTCGCCTGCGGAAGGCTCGATGGTTTTTGGGAAATGCTTTTATCTCCATGGGATACCACCGCAGGAGCCTGCATAATTAAAGAAGCCGGAGGAAAAATTACAAATTTTGACTCAGATATTTTTGATCCATACATTAAATCTGTCATAGCAACTAATAACTTATTGCACGGGCAAATGAAAAGCACAATGACTTCGTGTATAGGATCTTAATCGAAAAATAAGCTAAAATATATTTATGCTTGATTTTAAATTAATTTAATTGTCATTTTATTGAGAAATGTTTTTTGAAAAGGTATGCATCTTCAATGAAAAAATTTTTATTATTTTTAATTGTTTTAATAAGTCTTTTTTCTTCTAATGCCAAGGCTTTTGAAAAAGATTTGATATATTTGCCTTCTGAGGACGATACTCTTCCGGTTGTAATAAATCACTTTAAGCCGGAAATGAAAGATTTCCCGGATGAATTTAGTAAAATATCCACATATAAAATAGATGCAATAAATCCTGCAAAAGAAACTAATAAGCCGGGAGCTTTTTTCCCGGGATTTAGAGGCGCAGATCAACTGGTAGTATACACTTCTGAATATGGAAAATATACAGACACCAATGAATACGGGAAAGAAGCAACTGTTATAGACGGAGTAGTGTTTGGATTTAATGGAGCAAATTCTTTTATACCCGAAAAAGGCTATGTCATAAGCGGGCATGGCAAAGCTAAAAAATGGATAAATCAAAATTTGAGTGAAGGGGCTTATGTAAGGATCTATCCCGGTTCTATGAAGATAGAGAGCGTAATCAATCCTCAGAGCTATTTGTATAAAGCAAATCATAAATTGACTGAAGTGCGAAAAATAATGCTGAATTATAAACGAATACTGCCGGGATATAAATGTGGACCGGCTCAGAGCTATTATAATGCATCTATGGATCAGTTCCACAAAGGAAAATATTACATTTCGGAAGAAAAATATGAAGAAGCGTTAAAAAGCTTTGATTCTTCTATTTTGCTTGCAAAAGAAGCTTTTTATCATTCTATCCCTGCATCTAAAAATGAATTTCATGGGGTATGGCTGAGACCAGTTGAAAAAAACCGTTCTGAAATTGCCAATACCCTTGATAAATTAAAGGATATTGGCATAAATAATGTTTTTTTAGAAACCTATTATCACGGGTATACTATTTTTCCGAGTAAAACAATGGAAAAATACGGATTAACAAAGCAAAGGCCTGAATTTAAAGACTGGGATCCTTTAAAAGCTTGGATAGAAGAAGCTAAAAAAAGAAATATTCATATTCACGCCTGGTTTCAAACTTTTTATTTGGGAAATGAATCAGTAATACAAACTCCTGAACATATTTTGTTTATTTATCCGGAATGGACAAATAAACAAAGAAAAAATGCGCAGAGTTTATTTCCCGCACCTTCATCATTAGAGCATAACGGATATTTTTTAGATCCTGCAAATCATTTGGTTAGAAAGTTTTTACTGTCTTTAATAGGTGAAATTAGTGAAAATTATGAGATAGCAGGATTAAATATTGATTATATTCGTTATCCTAAGAGCCTTTCATTTGATCATGAAGAATATCTTGACTCGGGGTGGGGTTATACAAAATATGCAAGAGAAGAATTTAAAAAAAATTTCGGCAGAGATCCTGTAGATCTTGACGAAAAACATATATTGTGGGGAAAATGGGTAGAGTACAGACAAAAAAAAGTTAATGAATTAGTATTCAATTTGAAATCTGCTGTAAACAACGAAAATATATTATTATCAGCAGTAATATTTCCTGATAGTCAGGATGTATCATTAACTAAGTTTCAAAACTGGTCAGAATGGACCGAAAACAGTTCTGTTGATGCTTTTACTCCTCTAATAATGAGCAGTGATGAGTATAGAGCAGCTGATTCTGTTAAGGAAATCAAAAAACTCTCCGGTGATAATATAAAAATATTACCAGGATTGTTTGAACCATTTACTTTAGGGGATCCTGTAAGTTTGTTACATCAGATCAGAGCTATAAGACAGACTGGCGCATCAGGATTTGTTTTATTTGACAGGGCTCACTTAAATGAAGATTTTGTTAAAGCTTTGAAAACACGAGTGTTGAGGAATTAAATTGATAGAAGAAAAAACAATAGAACGCTTAAAAAGACATGTTGAGCTGGATAATGAAGAAGCGCTTGTTAATGATCTTAACGAGATGCATTCTGCTGATATTGCAGAAGTCTTTGAGCAAATTACTCCTGATGAGCGAAAAAAATATTTTAAATATTTAAACGCAGAAAAAGCGGCAGATCTTTTGGAGGAACTTTCTCCGCAGCTTCAAGTCGAGCTTTTCGGCACTGTTGATGAAGAAACCGCGGCTGAAATTTTCTCTAAAATGCCTCATGACTTGATGGCGGATTTTCTCAGCGATTTATCGGACGAAGAAGTAACTAACTATTTAAACAGGCTTCCCCAGCGTGTATCTTCGCAAATTCGTGAACTGTTGACTTATCCGGAGGATACAGCCGGCGGAATAATGACCACAGAATATTTTAGCGTATTCGAAGATATGACCGTGGAGGAAACTCTAGCTTATGTCAGAAGTAAAGTCCACTCAAATATCGATTTTTATTACATATACGTTGTTGATAAATCCAATCATCTCCTGGGAGTGTTGGGATTAAGAGGGCTAATAGGCTCGCCTCTTGATGTGAAGGTTGGAAACATAATGACTACAGATGTATTTAAGGTTCAAACTCATGATGAACAGGAATATGTTGCGGATAGCCTTATAAAATACGGATATTTGGCCCTGCCCGTAGTTGATGCTTTTAATAGATTAAAAGGGGTTGTTACCTGGGATGATGCATATTACGTTAATGAGGAAGAAACAACCGAAGAAATTTATGCGCATTCAGGTATTTTAACTGCTGCAGTTGATGAAGATAAAATTTTAACGGGAAAACTTATGTTAGCTGTGAGAGCTAGGGCTCCATGGCTGCTTATAACTCTTTTCGGGGCTTTTATTGCAGTAAATGTTGCTGATCATTTTGATCTTCTTTTCCAGCAACTACCTGTTATAGCAATTTTTATGCCGCTATTGCCCGGTTTGGGCGGAAATATCGGAACACAGAGCGCAACACTCATGGTAAGGGGCTTTTCTACAGGACAGGTAACTTTAAGTTCTGCATTACATCATATTTTTAGAGAATTTAGGATTGGATTGGCAATAGGTTCGGTATTTGGTCTTTTGGTTATGTTTATAGCCTGGAGCTGGAAAGATAGTATAGCGCTCGGACTTGTGGTAGGTTTGGCTATGCTTGCAAATATGACTATCGCAACAACCTTAGGAACTCTATCTCCGTTTGTTTTAAAGAAATTTAATCTCGATCCTGCTGTTGCAAGCGGCCCTTTTATTGCTACATCAATCGATATTATAGGTCTGGCTGTTTATTTCTCACTTGCTTCAGCAGCTCTTATTTATCTGGTTTGAATTTAGGCAGTAACTTCAAAATTTCTTGCCGCATTGAAAATTTCTTCTAAAACATTGAGTTTTTCATCGTTAACAAGATAAGAACTGTCTAAAAGAATTACAGAACTTCCGTTTTCGGATTTTAAAGGAGCTTTTGCCCACTTTAGCTTAGATGAAATTTTAGGTTTTAGGGCGTTTTGAAGCAGTTTAAATTCTTTAAATGAGTAATCACAAAATATTCTTATATCGCAAAAAGATTCTCTGATAAGGTTTATGCCGATGTCAGTCGCCATTAGTCTGAGTTGGATTATTTTAATGAGTCTTTCCACTTCTTCCGGAATGGTTCCGAACCTGTCAATCCACTCATCTCTGAGCACATCCAGCTCTTGAATGCTGCTGACATCTGCAAGCCGTTTATATTCCACCATT
>CAYZIV010000030.1:0-9357 GCA_964478475.1 uncultured Gammaproteobacteria bacterium
TTATAGTTCCTGAAGCGGCTATAGCGGCATCTGAATTCGCAAGAAGCGGATGATTCTGATTTTTTAATACTTTTATCTCAATATCGTTCTTGTGTATGTAATTTTCAATATGCCTGCTCAGCAACTCGTCCTTTAAATTCGGCGCTTGCGCTATACAAAACTGAACTTTTTTTGAATGCTGGTTTATTATACCGGCTGTTTTTAAAAATATGGGCAAAAGATAATCAATTTCCATCTTTCGGCTGCCGGGAAATATTCCTACAATCTTTTTATCAGGATCTAAATCGTTTTGGCGTATAAAATCTTCCTTACTGAAGTCATACGGAAGCTGTGAAATCAGCGGATGCCCTACATATTCTGCATTAACGCCTTTTTTCTTATAGATATCCTCTTCAAACGGAAGTATTAACATTATTTTTGAAATATATTTTTTAATAACATTAACTCTTCCCTTTCTTGTGGCCCAGACTTGGGGTGATATATAGTAGAAAAGCTCTATATTATGCTTTTTTAACTCTCTTGCAATTCGAAGATTAAACCCGCCGTAGTCAATTAGCAAAACTAAATCCGGTTTATAGTCATTTTTAAGGTAATCAACCAAATTTCTTCCCAGTTTCATATGAGTAAAAAGGCTTTTTATAGCATCAAGTCCTACAACTGCCATTTTACTGTGATCACAGAAGAGTTTTACTCCTTCTTTTTCAAGGTTTTCTCCGCCTATAGCTTCAATTTGAATATCAGGATTGACTTTTTTTAGCTCTCTTACTATAAAAGAAGCATGCAAATCACCTGAATGCTCCCCTGTTACAATAAATATTTTTTTCATATCTTTCATTTCTTATACCGCAATTAGTACCATCTTATTTTTATTTGCAAATTCAATCATTTTATTAAGTTCAATGGTAAAAGTTTCTTCAGCTTCAATCGCAAGAACTTTTGCCCCATATTTCTTCATTGTTTTTAATGTCCTCAAACCAACTGCAGGCACATCAAATCTTTTATCCTGACCGGGCTTGCTCACTTTCACAATAGTAGCCTTGCCGTTACCCATCCTGCAACCTCTTTCAATGGTTTTATCAGTTCCTTCAATGGTTTCTACAGCCAGGATCATCTTATCCTGAACAACTACAGATTGGCCAAGGTCAAGCCTTCCTATCTCTTTTGCAACTTGAAAACCATATTCTATATCCACAATTTGGTCTTTATCCGGATGAATATCACCTAAAACACCTTTTGACGGGAAATATTCCTTTAAAAATATTGTCTGGTCAAGTACACTGATTTTTTCTTGCTCAAGTTCCTTGATAATGCTAAGCATAAGCGAATCATCGTTGAGCCTGTTTGCTTCTTTAATTATTCTTCTTGCCCGAGCATCTAAAATTGGCCTGAACAGCAGCCCTTTATGGACTTTTCCTAAAAATGTAATCTGGTTCACAGATTCATTTTTCATAATGTCAATCATTGCCTGAATTTGACCCGGACCTTTAGAATAAACCTTATTGCAATACATTTCAAGTTTTCTTCTATTAGACGGAACAACTGAAATCGCCACGATCTCAAACCCCTGCTTAGCTGCGACTTCTGCATAACTAACCGGGAGCTCCCCTTCTCCTGCTATAAGACCTATTTTTTTTGATAAAATCGTATCCAACAGTTTTCTCCTTCTAGAAGACTATTTTATCAAAATCTGCAATTTGAATGAACTTTTCGTTTAGAACTCCCAACAAATTCAATCTGTTTTGCTTAATTTGTTCGTCTTTATCCATGACAAGCACATTATCAAAAAAGGCTTCTATGTATGGAATTAATTCCTCTAGTTTTTCTATAAGCTTTTCATAACCCGCTTTTTCATCTATAACTTTTGTTTTTTCCCATAAAGCTCTTTCAGATTCATCTTTTAGCAGATTTTCATCTACTGCGCCTGTTATGTTTTGACCTTTAATTATTCGCTGAATCCTGTTTGCTGATTCGTGAAAACCTTTATAAGAATCTTTTTTAACCAGCTCTGATACTAACATTAATCTTTGCAAAACATCCTGAAGGTCAACAAGCGGATCTTTAGATTCCAAAACTGCATCAATAAGGTCATATTTATACTTTTCATTCAATAAAATTTTAAATCTTTGAATGATAAATTCTTTTATATTTTTAACTAACTCGTCCTGATTTTCAGCTTTAACAGGTTGGATTAAAAGTGATTTTTCAATAAGTGTCGAAAGATTAATATTGAGGTTTCTGCTTATAACCGTATTTATAATACCAAGAGCCGCTCTTCTAAGACCAAGCGGATCGGCAGAGCCTGTGGGCGCTTTTCCAAGACTAAAAACTCCGCATATTGTATCAATTTTATCAGCTATTCCAACAACTTGACCTGTTATGGATTCTGCCAGTTCACCATCGGAGGAAATAGGCATGTAATGTTCTTTTATGCCCGTTGCTGTCAGTTCATCTTCTCCGCTTAATTTGGCGTAATCCTCTCCTATTACCCCTTGAAGTTCTGTAAATTCCCTTACAAGGTTAGTAACAAGATCTACTTTGCATAAATAAGCAGTCCTTTGTATTTTTTTCTTTACATCCTGCTCTAAATCAAGCTCAGCTGATATAAAACCTGAAATCTCCTGAGTTCTGAGCATTTTATCGTAAACAGAACCAAGTCCTTTCTGGAAAGTTACACCTTTTAATTCTTCAACTTTGGATTCAAAAGGTTTTTTGGTGTCTTCTTTATAAAAGAAAATTGCATCATCAAGCCTTGCTGTTACTACTTTTTCATTACCTTTTTTGATGTTTTCAAGATTTGTGCTGTCGTGATTTGCTATGGTTATAAAATAATTTAAAAGCTTACTCTGAGCGTCATAAACAGGAAAATATCTCTGATGATAAGCAAGCACTGAAACTATAACATCCTGCGTAATTTCAAGATACTTTGCATCAAAACTTCCAATTACCGGTGTCGGCCATTCAACCAGGTTTGTAACTTCTTTTAAAAGCTCCGGGTTGATTTTCGCAGTACCGCCTTTTGTTTTTGCCGCTTCTTGAATTTGTTTTTCTACTTTTTCTCTTCTTTTTTCATTATCCACGATTACCTGTACTTTATATAAGTCATCCGGATAACTATCAGGACTTTGAATTTCAGTTTTCATTGGATTTGAGAAACGATGCCCCCATGATTGCCTGCCGGATTCTACATTTCCAATCTTGATTTTTACTTCCCTGTCATCAAACAAAGAAACTAACCATCTTATCGGGCGGGAAAACTTGATTTCCTGGTCGCCCCATCGCATAAAGTACGGGCCTTGCAGTTTTAATATAAGCTCAGGAACTGCTTGCTGCAAAACTTCTTCAGTTTCCCTGCCTTTTTCTTCAATACAAGCCCAAAGATAATCGACATTATCTATCGTTTTTCTGCTCAACATTTCAGGACTTATGCCCTGCTTTTTCGCAAAACCTAAACCGGCCTGTGTAAGCTGATTGTTTTCATCGAACGCTATTTTTGCAGGCGGTCCTTTTATTTCTTTTGTGATATCAGGCTGTGATTCTGAAATACCTTCAATTATTATGCTTAATCTTCTTGGTGTTCCATATGTTTTAATATTGTCAAATTTAATTCTGTTTTCTTTTAATGAATCTAAAAACAATCCCTCAAGCTGTTTAAGCCCTGTATCAATAAATTTATAAGGAAGTTCTTCCGTTCCTATTTCCAATAAATAATTAGCCATTTTATTTACCTTTTACGCCAGACCTTTGTAAATACAATAATTTTTATTCATTATAACTCAAATTGTTTTTTATAATAATTTATTCTTACCTAAGCGAGTAATTTTTTATTTCAACGGTTGACATGCGTTTTTTGATTTGTTAACCTGTACTACTAATTCAAGAATGGAGGTTTTATATGTTTACAAAAAAATTTATTTCATGCGCAGTTACATTGGTTATGCTCGTTTCAGTTTCAGAGTCTATGGCTCAACAACAACAACAACAAGCTCCTGCGCCTCAAAATCAACAGGTTGAAGTAAATGTTTCTGATAAAAAAATGAAAGAATTTGTCAGCGTTTACACTGAAGTTATTAGTATTAGCGAAAAATATCAACCTAAATTACAAGAAGCAAAAGACCCTGAACAATCAGATGCTATAATTCAACAAGCTCAAGCTGAAATGGTTGAAAAAGTTAACAACTCAAAAATTTCTGTTGAAGAGTACAATGAAATTTTAGCAGCTATACCAACAGACAAGAAATTACAGAAAAAATTCCAAAAATATTTGGACTAATAACATTTAATTAAACTAAACGCTCCGCAAGATTAATTGCGGGGCGTTTAGTTATAACAAGAATTACAATTATTTATAGGTTCAGGTCGATTGAGCAGGATTTTGTTTATGAAGAATCGCAATTGGTAAAGTGTTTAAGATTTCTCCAAGGTCAATTTCTGCATCAGGTAAAAGTGTTTCAGAAAAAATAAACTCTTGTTGAGTTAAAATATCTTTCCAGCTGCAATTTTTATTCAGGTTGGAGATTTTGATTTTATTCCCCCCCCAAATTTCATTTCCAGCGGGGAAAGGAATTTCTTCCGAGATCATATTATAAATAAATCTTGGAACTATAACTATAATTTCTTCATCTTCAAATTGTCTTGCAAAAGCTATGATATTTTCTTCTTTTGCTCCGCTCACTTCAAGCGGGATATAGTTTCCTTTTCTGAAAATATTTTGATTTTTTTGCCTGAAATTAAGAATAGTTGCTGTTAGATACAGTTTCATTTTTCCTGAATCAAGAGGAAGAAGTTCTTTTTGCCAGTCGGAATTTTCTTTTTTATCAGAATAAATGAACGGTTTTATTTCTTCAAACATTTGTCTGGAATAATTAAAATTCAGCGGTCTTCTGTTATCAGGATCTACCAAATTAAATACCAGCAGTTCATTTCCCTGATAAATGTCCGGAACTCCAGGGCTGGTAAGTTTTAGGGCCAGCTGGAATAATGAATTCAAGAACCCGGCGTGGGCAACTTTCTTTTGAAAAGGCATAAATTCTTTCCAGAAAGGATGATTGTCAGGTGAGGAAAGAGTTTTCCTTATGAAACTACAAATTGCTTCTTCATATTGATCATTAATATTAACCCAGCTTGTATGAACTTTAGCCTCTCGTATTGCTTTTGTCATATAGGTTTCAAGCCTTTGGGTTAATTCTTCTTTTTCTTCATCATTTGGGGTTTGATAAGGCCAAATTCCCAGCAGAGTTTGATAAAAAAGATATTCATCGTTTCTGTCGGGGGCAAGATAATTTTCTATTTTGGCTTTTCTTGATTTATTGAGCCTTGAAAAATTATTGACTTTTTCTTGCCAAATTTCAGGAATTTCCGATAATACACAGATTCTTGCCCTGACATCTTCTGATCGTTTAGTGTCATGGGTTGATGTTGTATTAAGGCTTTGAGGCATTGTTTCCAGTCTTTTTATGTTGTCATTATGGAACTCATTAATTGATATTCCAAAGTGAGACGGTTCTCCGCCTACTTCATTCAAAGCAATAAGATTATTAAACCTGTAAAAACTGGTATCTTCCAAACCTTTTGCCATTAATGGAGCCGTATATTGTTGGAATCGCATTGCAAAATTTAATGTGTCCGCATATTCCGGAGAATCTTTGTCTTCCAGTTCAGCAAGAAGAATTTTTTCTATGAAATCAAAAATAGACGGATCTGTATGCATCGTGCGTTTTTTTGCAAGCCCGATTGCCCATTTTATGTAATGTATAGCTTTGTTTTCTGTATCTTCTTCAGTCACATAGGTTCTATAGACGGGGAAACAAGCTATTATTTCTGATAAAGCATCTCTAAGACTGTTTAATGTGTAATCTCGAGTGCTGTAATATTTTTCTGAAATTCTGTTGAGATGGTTTGAAAGAGTGCTTAATTCTCCTGTCAGAGAGGTCCTCATTATAAGCTTTTTGCATTCAATTACAAGCTCCTGGAAATTTATTGCTTTTCCTACAAAACGTTGATAAATTTTAATAAATTTATTGTGATTATTTTGATCAACGAACAAATTACACAATTGATTCAGGAATTCATACCCGACAGTTCCGCTTATTGCCCAGTTTTGTGGGATTTGTTCAAAAGGAGCAAGGATTTTTTCAGCAATAACATATATAGGCAGTTTATCAGATCCTAATAATTCTTCTTCTGAAGCATCAAAGTTTATTCCGAGCCTTTTCCCCGCTTCTTCCTGAAGGGTCATAAAGTATTCAGTCGGATTTAATAGGCCGTCGGGGTGATCTATTCGAAGTCCGTCAATTTTATCCTGTTCAATTAAATCTAAAATTAATGAATGTGTGCTGTTGAAAACCAGTGGGTTTTCAGTCCTTAATCCTATAAGATCATTGATGTCAAAGAATCTTCTGTAATTAATGACATCTATAGATACTCTCCAATAAGATAATCTATATGCTTGTTCTTCAAGAAGCGTATGAATTCTGTTTTGAGAAACAGGATCATTAGGTTTACATTCAAAATCAATGATGTTTTCCTGTATGAATCCTGCGATTACAAAGTTTCTTAGACATAAAGCAGATAATCTTCCTGATGCTATAGTCTTTTCTCTATTTCTTTCAGCGATTTTTTCAGGAGAAGTCTCATTAATCCCCGGGATTTTTTTAAATTCATTTATTATGCTTAAATACTCAAGAAGATCAGGGTTGTTTCCGCCGAGTCTTGATTCCAGAACTTCGCTTCTGTGCTCGAGGAAAATAGGATAAGACGATGGATTTATTGGAAATTCGTGTTCCCAATAATTAAGCTTTAATTTACCGGTTTCATATTCAAAGTCCAGTTTAAGCTGTCCGCTTTTCAGTATATTTCCGTAATGATCCCCAAGAACAGGCACCAGCACTTTTCCTTTTAATTCTTTTTTAACCGGTTCCCAGTCAATATCAAAAAATAAGGCATAGTTAGAAGCCTGTCCATTTTCCAGCACATCCATCCACCAGCGATTTTCTTTGCCAAGCCCCATATGATTAGGAACAATGTCTATAATAAGCCCCATATCATGGTAATGGAGAGTGTTTATAAAATCATAAAAATCTGAAAGGCTTCCAATTTCCGGGTTTAATTCAGAATGGTCAATAATATCATAACCGTGAGCGCTGCCTTCTCTTGCTTTTAATATTGGTGAAGCGTAACAATGCGAGATGCCAAGTTCTTTAAGATACGGCACTATATTGCGGGCGTCATTAAAGGTAAAATCTTTGTTTAACTGTAATCTATAAGTAGCAAGAGGTGTGCGTTCTATTTCAATCCGGCTTTCATAACCTATTCCTTCAGCTTTTTGCTTTTGAATTAAGTTAATAGACTCAAAAAATTCCGGCAGTTCTTCTTCGGAAAATTCTTTTATATCAAAATCTGATTCATTTAAAAAATTGTACTCATCTATTAGTTTTTTTGTCTTATCAGAAACTTCATCAATTTCATCAAGAATTATAAGGCATTTATTTCTGTGACTTTCCAGCGCTAATATGCCAATCAAATCCTCGACGGGGTATTTTACCCAAAAACTTAGGTCAGGATTGTGTTTTGATACCCATAACTGTTTTTCAAAATCTTCAATGTTTTTGATTTTGACAGCTCCTGAATGAGTCATATCAGGTAATAATGTTTCTGATATGTATTTATAACCTTGATTTTTTAATATAAACGGAATTATTGGCGAATAATTTGTGTCTAAATAAGCATCAAAAGCATAATATTTTTGTCTTAACCAGGCTTCTGCGCCGTTAGAATTAATAAAATATGGCCATTCTGTGCAAATTCCAACCGAGAGCTTGTTTATCCAGGATATTCTCCCTGCCAGACTAAGTTGAATATCAGCCTGCCATTGCAAAAACTCATAAAATTGCAATGATTCAATATTTTTGTTTTCAAAAAGCAGTACCGCCTCACTGTCAGGGTTTTTATAATCCTCAGGCCATTCATGCCAGCTTGATAATTTCGGGTCTTCACTTATAAGGTATTCTCTAATTGCTTCAAATAATGCAATTTTTCTTATACGTCCGTCTTTTGTAGAGAGATAATTGAAAAAATCCTGGCTTTTAGCCGTGTATTGATTGATATGATTTTCTCTAAATGATCTATATATAATTTTTAAAAACTTTATCTTTAATTCATAAATTTCTTTAAAGTTAATATCTTCGCTTTCCTGAATTTTTTTGAGTTCATCCTGAAATTCTTCTGTAAGGAATTTTAGTTTAATTTCTCTGTCTTCAATAAACCTGATAACTTCGTCAATATCCACCAGTAAAGTATTGAAGATTATTCTACTGGAGGGGATTTCGGGATTTATAACGGCATCATCAAAACAAAATTGATTTATCGAATCTACGCTAATAAGACCGCATTCATTTTCTGCGGCATAATTTACAGCATTTTTTAAATCTGTATAGCTTGATGTTTTGTAGTCTGATTCAGGATTATTTTTGTAGAGACCAAATTTTATACCTTTTATTTTCTCTTTTTTTTCTACAGCGAGAGGCTTATAGCAAGTTTTAGGAGTTATTATAAGCTTCATCAAATCTTCTTTTCCAATTTCAGTTCTAATTTTTAGGTCGTGATAGCCAATTCCAACCATAATAGGTAAAGGAAGATTAATTTTATGGTAAACAGTATCGTTTAAAGTTTTTGATTCAGTTGTTTTGAGATGTGAAGCATAGAATTCTCCGCGATGAAATACACCGGATTCTTCTTGAAGAATCCATTCAAAAGATTTGTTCAACTCGCTTTCGGCAAGCCTTAAACTAATTATTGGCACTTCTCCATGTTTTAGCATTTGAACATGGGGAATTATTCGTTTCCAGCTTTTTAATTCAATTTTTTCGAATTCTTCTATTAGAAGTTCTGTATTTTCAGTATTTATGTCAATGATATTTAAAAATTCCTGATATTCTTTTGAAGTGGCCTTGTGGACTTTGCCTTCTTTATCAGTTAATTCAGGGATTAACCCGTAATGTACAGCGAGTTTTTCGAGTATTTTATGTCTTTCCATTCTTATTTTTCCTTATTGTAAAACCCAGTAAACTGACCATGCAGTTAATTTACCTATTTTTTCTTCGGACAAATATTTTGCAATAACGTTTTTATCCGGTGCCAGGTCTGATGTAATATCTGTCCCGGATAAATTAGCAATAACTTCCAGTGTTTTTCCGCTATTAGACTGCCATTTAACTTTAAAACAACCGTCTTTTATAACTTCAAAACTGCTTTGAGAATGCTCTATATGTGGAATTAACGAAACAACATATTTTTGTCTTATTTGAAGCATTTCTTTATAAAACTCCAGGACAGAGCTGTTTTTCTCATTGTTAAGACTGT
>CAYZIV010000031.1:0-9144 GCA_964478475.1 uncultured Gammaproteobacteria bacterium
TATATCATTAACTCCGGAAGATAATTACAGATTAAGGAGAAGAGAAGAAAATAACGGTGATGATGACAATGAGTGATGTCCTTGAATATTTTGAGGATTCATTAATTCAGCACGGCAAAGAAAATGATCGTGTTTACCTGATGAAACTCAATCCAAACAAGACAGATCAAATTATCAACCATATCGAAAATCTTGCAGCTGAAAATAATTACACAAAAATTTTCACAAAAGTCCCTGTTTCTAAAAAAGAAAAATTCACGGAAAAAGGATATATTCAAGAAGCATTCATCCCAAAATTTTACCGAGGTAAAGAGGACTGCTGTTTTTTAGTTAAATATCCTGACAAAAACAGCAAAAGAAACGTTTTATGTGACCGGAAAAAGATTAAATCTGTAATTTCAACAAGCTTAAGCAAGCAAACAAAAGATAATAATATTTCCCTGCCTGAAGAATTTGTTTTTGAAGAACTCAATTTCGATCATACACAGGAAATAGCATCTGTTTATAAAAAAGTTTTTGAAACATATCCATTTCCAATTTTTGACCCTGCCTACATTTCAAAGACAATGGAAGATAATATAATTTATTTTGGGATCAAAAAAAATGGAAAAATCGTTGCTTTATCCTCAGCAGAAATCGATTATGACGGATTAAACGCAGAAATGACCGACTTTGCAACACTGAAAGAATATCGGGGCAATAATTTGTCATTATTTTTGCTTCAAAAAATGGAAGAGCGAATAAAAGATCTTGGGATAAAGACAGCTTATACAATAGCGAGAAGCGTTTCTTGTGGAATGAATGTTACATTTGCCAGAAATAACTATCATTTTGGCGGAACTTTAATTAACAATACGAATATTTCTGGAAATTTAGAGAGCATGAATATCTGGTATAAAAATCTGTAAAATAATTTAACTTGAATTACGAAGTGATTTTGGTTAAATAGCTAAATACCGTATGTCATTATAAGAAGGGATTTTTCAATGCAGCAATCTGTTTAACAATTTTTATAAAAAAATTTGCTCATTTATAGTTAATTGACAACTGAAATTGAATAAAAAAAATACATGTTTTTGAATGATTTAAGTATAATTATTTTAAGAAAATAATTATAAAATTTTGGAGAGTTAACATGCTAAAAAATATAATATTTACACTCGCGATAGGCGGCTTATTAACAAGTTTTTCAATGACTGCAAAAGCAGAGGGCAGTTTTTTTTCACCGATAAAAGCGCCTTTTTCTATTTTTGGAGATAAAAAAGAGCCGCAAAAAGAAGATGAATTCAATCTCAAAACGGAACAAAACACAGAAATACAAAAACCAAATAAGGTATTAGACCCCAAAAATGATCTGGGTGTAATATATGCAGAAAACACGTTAAATAAAGCAGAATTTTATTTTGAAGAAAAAGACCTGGAGTCGACAACTCAAGCTATAAATTCAATAAAAAACTGGCTTTATGATGCGACAGAGTACCATACAGACCTTTTCAAAACCCTGGAAAACCTGGAAAACTCAGAGGCTCAGGCTAATATAGAGAGGAACCTGGCAATAAACTTTGCAGTTTTGAGAGATAAAATGCTTTTTTTAGAAGCAAAATTACTTCTGAAAAAGGGAGAAAAACAGCAGGCTGTTGAAAACCTTGTTGAAGTTGTAAGGTCTCAACCGACTACAGATATTGGTTTTAGCGCATACGAAATGCTTAAAGATGTTGGTTTTACATACGGAGTAAATTACGGATCAATCGAATAGGGAGCTTAAAAATTGGTATTGAGAGAAATAACCGAAAGATACAGTGTAAAAAGCTTTTCCAAAAGAGAACTGCCTGATGAAATCATAAAAAACATACTGGAAGCCGGCAGACTAGCCCCTTCATGGGTAAATATGCAGCCCTGGCATTTTATAGTAATAAAAGGCGAGCAAAATAAAGCCCTTTTATCTCAGTTAGCGCACGGTCAATCTCACGTAGAAAACGCATCTGCCGTTATAATATGCTGTGGAGACAAGAGCATATGGGAAAAAGAAACTTATAGGCAAAATCTTATATCAAAAGGAATGCCGTCTGAGCGTGTGGAATTATTTATGAAAAACCCGGCTTTTAATCCCGGATTAATGGGGGAAAACGCGGTAATATACAGAACATTAGAACAAATGGCATATGCTCTGGCGTATATGACGATTGAAGCTCAGGCAAGCGGAGCCGGAGCTTGTGTAATCGGAGCAATCGGCAATGAACTTACCGGTTCGGTTCCCGAAGTCCATGATCTGGCGTTAAAAACGTTTGAAATTCCTGATAATTTCATGATTTTAAATTTACTGGCAGTTGGATATCCTGCAGAAAACCTGACCAGACCTGAAAAAACAAGAAAACCGTTTGATGAAGCAGTCTCCTGGGGATTTTACGGAAATAAACAAAATTAAAGCATCAAAATTAATTTAACAAAGCATTGTTTTGATTCTCGAAATAATTTCCTGTAATTCTTTAGATATATCAGATTTTTTTGAAATATTTTTTGCTAAAATTCTTGCGAACTCAACTTTTTTAAACTCACCAAATCCTTTTTCCTTCCACAGTTGGGTTAGAGCAGAAGATTTTTTTTCAACATTACTAATATCATTTGCTTTTATAGTTCCTGTTAACCTGTAGTGATTATTTACCGCTCTACAAATAAGTTTATCGGACAAAATATCCTCAAACTCCCCGCCTGGATTAACATAAACATCATCAATTTCTCTCAAGTTATTTTTGATAAATTCAACTTCCCTTGAGGCGTCTGAATCAAAAATCAGGAAAATAGGGAGATTTACTTCTCTGGACAATTTTTTATACAGTTTTAAAACCTGATTTTTTCCGCCGGATGAAATAATTTTCACGCCATTTTTCAAAAAATCCAATCCTGCAGTTTCGGCAAAAACAGGAAGTAAAATCTCTTCAGTTGCGCCCTCTGCAAGAACTATAAGTTCAACAGGATTTAATGACTTGTTTTTTTTACGGTAATCACAAGATTTAGCATAAATTCTTTCAAGTTTTTCTCTTAAATCATTATCTTTTATATCTAATTTTTCTCGATCTATGCATTTTTCCAGCCATATAAGCCGGTCAATATTTGCGGAAACCTTTTCTTGCGATTGATAAGCACAAATTAAACTGTGAAAATCAGGAGTGAACGCAAGCCGATGAGAAATAAACAATTTTTCTATCCTGCTAAAACCTTGCGTCTCATCAAAAAAATCTTTATTTAAAAGCCCTGACTCTCTATATTTCTCTTCTAACTGATCTATATAATATTTATCACTTGAATGTGGGGTTTTCGGCTTATAAAGGTTTAAACTGGCTGATTCAAAGACGTTTACCAAAAATTCCCCGGCTGAAAAAGCCTTCATTTCCTCAAAAGCAAGATACAAATTAATTCTGTAATCTAGTTCATGGTCATTTACAAGATTTTTTACAGACTCGTTCCAGATCTGGCGGAAAAATTGATTAGTTTCAAAAAATTCCTTATTCCAAAAATTTGCCGAGGTTATTTTAGGTTCAATGGAATGTTTTATTAAGACCTCTCTATAAGCCTTTTCCAGCTTTTCAAACGGAGAAATAAAACGGTTTAATTTTTCGAAAGAAACGCATAATTCTCTATAATTTAGAGGTTTAAACCTGGTGATTTTACACTCTCTGAATTTATTTTTTACCTGAGTTTCTATAATTTTCCCTCTTATAAAATCAATTCCAAACTTTTACAATTCACCCATAATAATTTTAGCAAATTTTTAACAGATTTAGTTTTTATAATTATAGCAAGGGCAGGTCGGAAAATGAGCGATTTTATAAATATTAATTTACAGCGATACAAAGCCAATTATCTGGCAAATCAAACAGAAACAGCAAGAACTGCTAAGAATAACAGCAACAACAAACCGGTTTCACCAGTAAATACCGGTTTAGTCCGGCATGCAAATTTAAAAAATTTCCGACCTACAATTCCGGAAAAATCCTATCCTGACACCCAAATTATGTATTCAAAAATTTATAATTCCCTGGACAAGGAAGGAAAAACCTTATTAAAAGAACTTAATAAGAAGGGAAAATTAACTTCTCGAAACTCAAACGATGGTTCTTCAACAATTGAAAACCTTTATACAATATTAGAAAAACCTCGCCTGCCTTATTTTGAGGCTCCAAATTTAATCAAGGAAACTTTAAAAATCATCAACGACCCTTACCTCATAACGCAAAACTTCGGAAGAATACCCAAATCTATTCTGCCGAAGGTATTAAAGACAGAAAATGAAAAACTTTTAAACAAAATTAAAGGAGCTGAAAAAGCTGAAAATTATAATCCTAATGACATTGCAGACACATATCCGATTAAAAAGTCAGATGTGCTTGATATACACAGTGCCACCTGTTCTGCTGCCAGCATAGAATTCAACCTTTCTGATAAAAACCCTGACGAATTTGCAAGATTCATCGAAGGGCTTACCGGTCCGGAAAAAAGCGTAAAAACAAAAGTTAAATATTCCGCTCTATCCCCTAATATGACTGAATCCTTAAATATGCTGATTGATCAGAATTCAGAGTTCAAAACATTAGATTGGGATAAATTTGAAATTACAATAAAGCCTGATGAGAATGCATATCTCAGGGCTCAAGTTCAAAAAAATGCCCGGGAAGAGAATACCCGCTCAAATATTAATGTTCTCATGCAGTCCGCCCTCATGCAGTTGGGCAGCAGAAACACTTATAATTCACTTACAGACAAAAGATCAAAGGATGTAGGCGGCGGACAGGGACTTAATCAATTTGAAATTGCTTTTGTCGAATCTATTGTTGACAACAGTTGCAAAAAAATTCCTCTGGTATATATGGAACTGGACAATGACTTAACTAAGGTCTTAAACTACCCATATGGACTGGAAAAAACCAAGAATCATTTCATTAACTCCCTTGATATGGGCAAAAATATCATTACAGGTTTTTTAGTTGATGTGGACAAAAATAAAAACGTAAACGCTCCTCACGGGCATGAAATCTTATTAACGGGATACAAATATGACCAAAACGGTGAACTCTGGTTTAAATACAACGACACAGACGATGAAGATCATTTTGAACCTTCCTGGATGAAAGCGGAAGGATTCCTGCATAAAGTTCACCATGCCAACATTCCCGAAAAAGCGCTCCAGGACAAAATTGAGCAGCCTGAAGCAGGTTATTTGTACTTACAGGATTATAAACATTTAAAAAATCAAAATAAAATCAAGTTTTGATATTCACCTGTGTGTTGTTCATGAATATGTTTACTAATTTGTTTGTTGGTTATTTATGTATATGTTGAACAGTTATATGTTGTTTATTAATATGTTCAATAACTAATTTGTTGATCATTTATATGTTAACTATTTTCTTGCCGGCAAACGAAATTTAAATATATAACTTATTATCCTGAATATAATCATTAACACAATCATGCACCAGATACCTTATTGACCTGCCTTCTTTTAACGCTGTCCGAACATAAGAAGAAGATATATTTATAACAGGAGTTTCCACGACCGTGTAATCAATATTTTGAAACTTCATGTTACTTGCAATTTCTTCTGCATCAGGACTTCCCTGCCGGGCAAGAACAATAAAGTTAACCAGTTCAACCAA
The DNA here is from genome assembly GCA_964478475.1 of uncultured Gammaproteobacteria bacterium. Lineage (GTDB taxonomy): Bacteria > Cyanobacteriota > Vampirovibrionia > Gastranaerophilales > UBA9971 > CAYZIV01. The sequence goes on from CAYZIV010000031.1 coordinate 5,655, forward strand.
TTCTTCCGGTTTATGCCAACTTTCTATGTTTAAAAAAGCGTCTGTCCCGGTTATGAAATTAATTTTTCCTTCTATATCCGGTGTTTCTTTATATAATTGCTTCATAGTATTCACTGTATAGGATTTACCTTCCATTTTGAATTCAATATCACTGAGTTCAAAATAAGGATTATCCATAACAGCAAGCCTGGTCATTTCCAGGCGGTGACCCGCTTCTGCAAGCCCGTCTTCTCTATGAGGCGGGACACACGAAGGAATAAAAACGATTTTTTCCAAATTTAACAAGGTTCTTACCTGTTCAGCCAGAATAAGATGGGCCACATGAATCGGATTAAAAGTCCCGGCAAAAACAGTCAATTTCATTTTTTCAATTCCTCGATATTTGTTTTTACAAAAAAGAGAGCTATCGCATAAAATAGCTCTCTTTAATAAATAATTTGATTTTATTCTTCATCAATTACATCAGAATCAGAATCGGAAGTTACTTCTTCTGCTTCAGACAAACCTGGCTCTGAACCCATTTCTTCCATTGAAAACTCGGGTGATCCAAACATGCCTTCAATTTCTTCTAATATAGCCGAAGGTTTTCTGGCAGCTGTTTTGCTGAGCCTTTTCTTCCGTTCTTCTTCTTTGTCTTCGCTTGTATGAGTGAGGTGATAGTAACCTGTTCCGGCAGGTATTAATCTTCCGATAATTACGTTTTCTTTAAGCCCTCTTAACAGGTCTTTCTTACCTTCAACTGCCGCTTCAGTTAATATTCTGGTGGTTTCCTGGAAACTCGCAGCTGAAATGAAGCTCTCTGTATTCAAACTAGCTTTTGTAATACCGAGAAGAATAGAATTATAAACAGCCGGCTCAACTTCTTCACCTAATTCATTAATTTTTTCGTTTTCGGCTTCAATTGTTTTAATATCAGTTATTTCACCAGGCAAGAACTTTGTCGTGCCGGATTCTTCAATTTTAACTTTTTTAGACATCTGTCTTACAATGACTTCAACGTGTTTATCGGCGATTTCAACACCTTGAGACCTATAAACTCTTTGAACTTCGTCTACAAGATATTTTTGTACCGCATCAATACCGCTAAGTCTTACCACATCGTGCGGATTCAAAGGGCCACCTGTTATAGGCTGTCCTTTTGTTATTTTTTGCTTGTTATAAACAATTACACTGGAGCCGACAGGGAGTTTAATTTCACTGCGTCCTGCATCATTTACAATAAATACTCTTTGTTGATCTTCTTCATATTCGATTTCAATTTCTCCGGAATCTTCAGCCAAAACAGCGCTTTCTTTAGGCTTTCTGCCTTCGAGAAGTTCTTCAATTCTCGGCAGACCCTGAACAATATCACCGGTTTTTTGACGTTCAAAGACAATGGTTGCCAACAAATCACCGCGTTGCACAAGACTTTCCATATCAACCTGAAGTTGTGTTCCCGGGCTTATCAAATATGGTCTTGCTTTATGAACAGTGAGAGTATTTTTCTTAACTTCAGCAACTCTGCCTGAAAATTCAGATTTTTCGCCGCTTTCAGAAATAATCTGATCCATGCTTATTAAGTCGTTTTTCTTCACGATTGGAGGGGTTTTTAGATTAATTGTTTCATAAGATTCAGGTGTTACCAGGAAAATTCTTCTTATATCTTTTCCTTCAACTTCCTCAGGTAAAATCACTTTTGCATTATTCCTCACTAAGACCTGAGTTTTTGAAATAGGAGTTTTAGGTTCGATAAATTGACCTGATTCAACCAATAACTCTGTTTGAAGTGATGTTTTTTCCTTAGAAGCTGATTCTGTTTCTCTTCTAACGATGAGATTTTCAAGAACAACTAGTTTAAGATTTTGTTCTTCTTCTTTTGCATCTTGGGAATGAAGCTCTACAAGTCCTTTCAAATGACTGAGATATCCTTCCATCTGAAGCACTAAGCTTGTTCTTATTAAATTAGCTCCTTCAAGCTGGCGTATTCTTGCGCCATCACGGTATTGCAACTGAGTAACGGGAACTATGCTAATAAGCTCAGTTTCTGTGGATTCAAACTCTATGTTCACATCCTTAGGTCCAAGCTCGTATTCCTGAACAGGCCTAATTAAGAATTCAACAGGTCTCGCCTCCGGAGTTTCGTCTAATTCCACTTCTTCTTCGTCAATTTCAATATTTTTAGCAGATTCTGCATCATAATTAATGAAATTGATTATGCTCTTTTGATCAGCAGTAATACCCTTGGCAATTTCTGCGCCTTCTTCTACAATTTCACCGTCTTCAACTTTTAAAGTATTTACATCATCTACTTTTACAAGTTTTCCGGGTCTTATTATAACTTCCTGAATAATATTATTGTTTTCTTTTATCTCAACAATACCGTCAATATGCGTGGTTACATCTTTTACAATCTCTGTTCCGGCTGTGACATAAGTTCCTGACTCCACCATTTTAAGCGAAGCATCCTTGCTTATCTGATGCATCTCTTCCGGTATAAAAATAACTTTTCCGGATTTTGTAATTATTTGGTTATCGTCAACTTCTATGCCGTTATAGCGGATTTCCCCACTGGAAGTTACTTTGTTTTCTTCTTCAATTAATTCAGCAATAACCATACCGTTTTCTACAACAGTATCAATCGGTGACTTAATTATATAAGTTTCATCAGAATCCTTAAGTTTCCATAACTGCTCTTTTTTTGTAGTTTCCAGTAAAGCATTTTTAGGCATTAAAGAAGCAATAACCACAGTTATTTCTTTACCGCCCACGATTTTTTTGATCTTTTTGCCTTTTAAATCAGTTTCTTCAATTTCAAGATCGTCCGGAATCCTAACCTCTCCGGCATGATCACTTAAAGTTGTTGTTTCAGCGATGATTTCACCTGGCTTTACTTCCTGTTCATTATCCACCAAAATAGCTGAATTTCCAGGCAGTCCATAAACATCACCAGCTAAAACCCATATTTTTCCGCTTTTATTAGCTGTTCTGCTTACATTTCCTTGTCTATCACGTCTTTCATCTACATTAAATCCATCAAAATGAATTTTTCCGCCCACATCAGAAATAATGTCTTTTGTTGCTCTTTCTGTTAGTCTTGATGATGAATCCTGAATTCCAGGTTCGAATTCTGCGATAATATCACCTTTTTTAACAGCATCTCCTTTATGAACGAAAATTGTAGCTCCGTTAGGAATATTATAAGACTGCTTCTTTCCTTTGCTGTCTTCAATTTCCAGTTTTCCTTCCTTGGATGTAACGTTAATTACATCGCCGTGTCTGGTTCTGAATTCTCTGGTGTCAACGTCCGCAGATATAGCTTTTCCTTCTGTTTTAGACACTATTTGCCTCATGTTGCTGGAACCTCTGAAAACGCCTCCTGTGTGGAACGTTCTCATAGTAAGCTGTGTTCCCGGCTCTCCAATACTTTGAGCTGCAATAATACCGATAGCTTCACCTATATCAACAGGTTTATTATTAGTTAATGCCCATCCATAACATTTTTGACAAATGC
>CAYZIV010000032.1:0-1926 GCA_964478475.1 uncultured Gammaproteobacteria bacterium
TGATATTTGTCCTGCTCCAGGTCAGTAAATTTAAAAAGCGGAGTTTTGCCTATTTTTTCTTCAATGTCTTTATTTTCATAAGAAACAGCCATTATAAAGAAAAAAGGACTTAATCCGAGAGTTTTATATAAATTGAGGATGTCATATCCTTTGAGGTCAACGTTCAAACCTCTGCAACATCCACCATGACAGTAGGAACAGAATTTCATAAGATGTTTTTCTCTGATTATTAAATTTAATTTGAAATACTATCATATTTTTGGAAAAAATTAAAAGATTTATTTAATTTGAATCGTGAATTAATCAAATATACTTTAGTAAAAAATTTCAAAATCTATATAGATTTATTAAAACCTTTGCCTTTAACATTCCATAAAAGCCCGCCCTCCCACCCCTTATAAAGGAAGCGGGCGGTAAAACCGCCCGCTTCCTTTATAATATTTTAAGAAATTTTGTAAAATAATGTTAGTTTTTTAGGTAATTTCCGGTGAGTATTTAAGGAGGGAAATAAAATTAAGTTGAATTAATCTAATTTTTATAATATGTATTTTATGCGGAAACAAAATTTAAAAGAAACAAACTGATATGGGGCGTTAGCGCAGTTGGTAGCGCGCTTGAATGGCATTCAAGAGGTCACGAGTTCGATTCTCGTACGCTCCATTTTTTGCGGCAATTTTATTATTCAGCCGGTTTTAATCAAATAGAAATTTACTTAATTACGGTTAAAAAAATGTTGTCGTTATTAAACAATAATTATGTACCTGCTTTTGGTTCTGAAAGAAAGCTTTATACACTTATAGATGCAGAAGGTAAGCCGTATAAAAGCGAAAAAAAGGGAACTCTTGGCGGATATAAACCGAAAAAGATATATGGAAAATTAGATTGCCCATCAGCTCATTATTGGTTAAAAAAAGGACATTACGCTAAACACAGAGTTTTCTTCGTTGATGAAAAGACAGCAGTAAAAGCCGGGTATCGACCTTGTGCAAAATGTTTGCCTTCTGATTATAAGTATTGGAAAGAAAATCGAGATCAATTCAAGCAAAAAAAGCTTTCAGTTCATGCACAATAATAAGCAAAAAAGCGGATCATAAAACAGAAAAGTCAATAAGGGTGATAACGCTTGCTTGACTTTGAGTTATTGTTGTTTTATATCTTATAAATAATATAAAAAATTAAAAATAAAAATCCAAGGAGAAAAATAAGTGCCGACAATTAATCAGTTAGTATCAAAAGAAAGAAAAACTATAACAGAGAAGACAAAATCTCCTGCGTTAAAGTCTTGTCCGCAAAGGAGAGGGGTTTGCACGAGAGTATATACAACAACGCCGAAAAAACCGAATTCTGCATTAAGAAAAGTGGCGAGAATAAGGCTCACAAACGGATTTGAAGTAACAGCCTATATACCGGGAGTGGGGCATAATTTACAAGAGCACTCAGTGGTGCTTATTCGCGGAGGAAGGGTAAAAGATCTTCCCGGAGTAAGATATCATATTATACGCGGAACCCTTGATGCTTCCGGTGTTCAAAACAGAGGACAGGGAAGAAGTAAATATGGAACTAAGAGAACAAAGAAATAATAAATACTGGAGGAATATAATTAATGTCACGCAGAAATAAACCGCCTAAAAGAGTCCCGGATCAGGATCCTATATATAACAGCCAGGATGTGGCGAAATTTATAAACAGAATTATGCGCCGCGGTAAAAAAAGCCTTGCTCAAAGGATTTTTTATAATGCGATGGATATAGTAAAAGAAAAAACCAAACAGGAATCAATGGAAGTTTTCCAAAAAGCATTGAAAAATGTTATACCGCTTCTTGAAGTTAAAGCAAAAAGAATTGGTGGCTCTACATACCAGGTACCAACGGAAGTAAGACCTGAAAGAGGAGCTGCATTAGGTTCAAAATGGCTTATTGAAACAGC
>CAYZIV010000032.1:2026-9015 GCA_964478475.1 uncultured Gammaproteobacteria bacterium
CTTTGCAGGTTTTACAAAACAGTTTTTTGATATAGTATAGTTTTAAATACCGGGTGTTTAATATTGTTAATAAAGAATAAAAAATAGAACTTGTAAGAAAAAAAATCGTCTAATAAAAAGTGGAAAAATAAAATATTGTTTTAAGAAAGTTAAGGGCATGAACAGAAAATACGAATTAAATAAATTAAGGAATATAGGTATAGCGGCTCATATTGATGCAGGTAAAACTACCACAACAGAGCGGATTTTGTTTTATACCGGGGTAAGTCATAAATTAGGAGAAGTTCATGAAGGGACTTCAGTGACGGATTTTATGGAACAGGAGCGGGAACGTGGAATCACAATAACTTCTGCTGCGGTAACATGTTTTTGGAAAAATTTTCAGATTAATATAATCGATACACCGGGCCACGTTGATTTTACAGTAGAAGTAGAAAGGTCATTACGTGTTCTTGATGGAATGGTGGCAGTTTTTTGCGCGGTAGGCGGTGTTCAGTCTCAGTCAGAGACAGTATGGCGACAAACGAGTAAATATAAAGTTCCGCGGATTGTTTTTATAAACAAAATGGACAGGACGGGAGCTAATTTTTTCAGAGTTGTAGATCAAATAAGAGATAGATTTCAGGGAAATGCTATTCCTATTCAAATTCCTATAGGCAGTGAAGAAAATTTCAGCGGAACAATAGATATAATAAGAAACAAAGCTTATGTATATGAAAATGAGCTTGAAAAAGATTTAAAAGAACAGGAAATTCCTGAAGAATATAAAGAAAAGCTGGCAGAATTAAGAGAGCAGCTTATTGAAGCTGTAGCGGAACATAATGATGATTTAATGATGAAATATTTAGAGGGTGAAGAGTTAACCGAAGAAGAAATCATAGTTGGACTTAGGAATGCAACAATTGCAAATAAAATAATTCCGGTAACTTGTGGATCAGCGTTCAAAAACAAAGGTGTACAGTTATTGTTAGATGCAATAGTGGACTTTTTGCCATCACCAATAGAAGTTCCCCCAGTTGAAGGAAAAGATTTAAATGATAATGAGGTTATCAGAAAAAGTGATGATAATGAGCCATTTGCAGCGCTTGCTTTTAAGGTAATGACCGACCCATATGTAGACAGATTAACTTTTGTAAGAGTATACAGCGGTGTTTTAAAGTCAGGAAGCTATATTTTAAATACAAAGAATAATAAAAAAGAGCGGATAAGCAGATTGATTCAAATGCAAGCTGATTCCAGGAATGAAGTTCAAGCTATCAGGACAGGAGATTTAGCAGCGGTAGTAGGATTAAAAGACACTACAACAGGAGATACTTTGTGTGATGAAACTGCTCCGGTAGTTTTAGAGTCTATAGAGTTTCCTGAGCCTGTAATTTCTATTGCAATTGAACCCAAAACCAAGGCAGATCAGGATAAACTTTCAATTGCTCTTAATAAACTCGCAGAAGAGGACCCGACTTTCAGAGTTAAAATAGACCCTGAAACAGGTCAGACAATCATTTCCGGAATGGGAGAGCTTCATCTTGAGATTATTGTTGACAGATTGCTGAGAGAATTCAAAGTTGGGGCGAATGTAGGTAAGCCGCAGGTTGCGTATAGAGAGACTATCACTAAGAGTCTTGAATCTGAAGGAAAATTTGTTCGTCAATCAGGCGGACGAGGTCAGTATGGTCATGTATGGCTAAGGCTCGAACCGCTTGAAGCGGGCAAAGGCTTTGTATTTGAAAATAAAATTGTCGGCGGTGCAGTGCCGAAAGAATACATTCCGGCTGTTCAAAAAGGTGTTCAGGAAGCACTTGCCGGTGGAGTTATAGCCGGATACGAAGTTATAGATTTAAAAGTAACTATATATGACGGTAGTTTTCACGAAGTTGACAGTAGTGAGCTCGCATTTAAGGCAGCGGGAAGCATAGCTGTTAAAGACGGCATTAAAAGAGCGGCTCCTATTTTGCTGGAACCGATAATGAAAGTTGAAATAGAAGTGCCGGAAGATTATTTAGGAGATGTTATCGGTGATCTTTCAGGAAGAAGGGGACGTATAGAAGGATTAGGTTCTATAGAAGGAACAGGCTTACAGAAAGTGAATTCTTTTGTTCCTTTAGCTGAGATGTTCGGATATGCGACTGATATAAGAAGTAAGACTCAAGGAAGAGGGACTTTTTCAATGGAGTTCGCCAGATATGAGCAGGTGCCGAGTAATATTTCCGAGCAGATAATCGGAAGCTGCGGAAGTCACATAAGTTAAATTAATTAATCTTATATAAAGGTTGCGGATGTGAAAATAACGTTTCAAGAGATAATTCATAGATTAAACCGTTACTGGTCGGAGTATGGATGTATAATTCAGCAGCCGTATGATATAGAAAAAGGGGCGAGTACGATGAACCCGGCTACATTTTTGCGGGCTATCGGGCCGGAGCCTTGGAATGTGGCGATGGTAGAGCCTTGCAGAAGGCCGACAGACGGAAGATATGGTGAAAACCCAAACAGGTTGCAGCATTATTTTCAGTATCAGGTTATATTAAAGCCTTCACCTGATGATGCGCAGGATATCTATTTAAAAAGCCTGGAAGCATTGGGAGTAAAGCTGGAAAATCATGACATTCGCTTTGTGGAAGACAATTGGGAATCCCCGACACTAGGAGCATGGGGAGTAGGCTGGGAATTCTGGTTAGATGGAATGGAAGTTACCCAGTTTACATATTTTCAGCAGGCGGGAGGACTTGATGTCAAGCCGGTTGCATTGGAATTAACTTATGGGATTGAGCGAATAGCTATGTATCTACAGGATGTTGACAGTGTTTTTGATATCCAGTGGAATAAAGACGTTAAATATGGCGAGATATATCTTCAAAACGAAATTGAGCAGTCAAAATATAATTTTGAAGTTTCCACTCCTGAGACTCTGTTTAAATTATTTGACCTTTATTATCAGGAAGCCAATAAGATTCTTGATATGGGACTTGTTTTACCTGCTTATGATTATGTTCTCAAGTGTTCACATTCTTTTAACCTGCTGGATGCAAGAGGAGTAATAAGCAAAGACGAGAGAACCAATTATATAAACCGGATAAGAAGAATGGCGGAAAAAACAGCCAGGCTGTATTATAGCCAGAGAGAAGAAGCAGGATTCCCGCTTTTGAAAAAAGTTTCGAATAAATAACCCGAATCTCTAAATAATTCAATTTAAAAGCCGACCCTTTTTATTTTCCACAATAAGGTCGGCTCTTAATGTATTTAAACCAGGTTGTTAACTAACAAAACAACCTTTTAAGTATTCAATTGTCTTGAGTTTTTCTTCGTATAGATATTGGATAAACTGCAAATAGTTTACTGAAGTTGATGAAATAGTCAGGCTTATTTCAAACCCGTCAGAGCAGAACGGTTCATAGTCATAGACTACGTAGCTGTTATATTTGCTTATCCACTCTTTTTTTTCTATTCGACAGTTATTTTCCAGAGCAACTTTCTCGAGCCATGGAAGAATATCTTTGGACACGTTTTTAAACTCCAGCGTATTTGAGTTATAAAGATTTCCTCCATATTTTTGCCTGAGTTCCATTTTAAATTCTCCTCAAAAATAATATAGGTTGATTCATCTCGCTATTAAATTCCACGCTTATTTAAAGTTTAGGTTATCTTCATAAGGTTTTAAATGAACAAAAGTATAATAAACAAACCCCCTTAACAGAGCATTTTTTAATAAAGTTATTGGAAAAAAAGTCCAAATCTCTGATATACTTTAACAGTTCCCAGTGATATATGTTTGCTTAACTTTAAGAGCTGTTGTCAAAATGAAGAAATTCGAAACAATATTAAAAAAAGAACGAGAATTATACAGAGAACTTTTCATTAATTCAGAAAAGGCGTTTAAGGATCTCTTAAAAAAGATGAAAACTGATTTTTCATGTTCAGGTTGCGGTGTTTGCTGTAAAGTCAGGTATTCAAGATTATCGCCATCTGAAATTTTTTATCTTGCAAATAATGAAAAAGACAATATATCAATGGAATATATGAAATTTTTTGTTCCATACGGGGTTGACAAAGATTTTAAATATGCAGCAGATAATCAAATTTCAATAGAAACAAATAATAAGCTGGCTAAAAGTCTGCAAAACGTTTTGTGTCAATCTTATGTGAAAAATATTTTATCCAAACATGATGAACCTGTATATTTTTACTTCTGTAAATGCCTGGATGAAGATTTTAATTGCGTTGCCGGTGAAAAAAGTTTTTTATGCAAAGAGTTTCCTGTTTCAATAACCACGATTCTGCCTAAAAATTGTTCCTATACGCATTGGCAAAATTTAGCCGTTCACAAAATAGAAAATGAAATAGAGCCGGAAATAAATTTAAAAATAAGAGAAATTGTTGATTACAGGGAAGAATTTAAATGCAATAGGACAGGGACGTGTTGCAGGCTGGCAAGCTCAGAGTTTTCTTATGAAGAACTTAAGGAAAAAGCTCTAAAAAACGATGAATTTGCGAAACAATTCACATCAATTTTTGTTCCATACGAAAACATTGACGAAGCAAGGAAAGTCTTCCCGGAATATGTTGATCTAATAGAGAGTCAGACTTTAGAGGGAGAGAAAATCAATTTCTTCTTTTGTAAACACTTGGAAGGTAAAAATTGTTGTCCGATTTACGATACAAGACCTCAAATATGTAGAGATTTTCCTGATAATCCTATTACTATAATTCCGCCCGGATGCGGGTATTCTAAATGGAAAGAAGAAGTTATAGTTGCAGCGCATACGTTTCATGGTATGACGCAAATTTACAAATTTTATCAGGATAAAATTAAGCATACTCTTAGCTAACTTTTATAATATGTAAGGAGGAATTTATATGAAACCTGAAAAATTTGCCAGGCTAACAATTGAAAAGCATATAAAACAAGAAGGTAAACTTGAAATACCCAAAAAATTAACAGGCATAGAAATTGATAAAGCCGGAGCTTTCGTGTCTATTAAGACCACAAAAGGTGATTTAAGAGGGTGTATAGGCACAATTCAGGCAACGAAAGATTCTATAATTGATGAAATAATGACAAACGCGATTTCTGCAGCCACGGCAGATCCAAGATTTCAGCCTGTTAAAGCCTCAGAGCTTGATGATTTAAAATATTCAGTTGATGTCTTACATTATCCTGAGCCAATAAAAGATTTTAACGAGCTTGACCCGAAAGTATACGGGATAATAGTTTATTCTGCCCCGGAGAAAAGAGCTTTACTGCTTCCTGATTTGGAAGGAATAGATACTGTGCAGAAGCAGGTTGTAGCATGTATGCAAAAAGCAGGGATTAAGCCGGAAGAAAGGATTTTTGTCCATAGGTTCAAAGTAGACAGATTTTCCGAATAAACTATTCTTTGACAGCTCCTTGAGTGGTGCCGGTAATAAAATGTTTTTGAAAAATCAGGAAAAAAGTCAATATCGGAATCATAGATATCACAGCGCCGGCAGCAATAAATCGCCAATTTGCACTGAATACACTTTGCAAATGGTTCAATCCAACAGGCAAGGTGTACATTTCCTGCCTGGATAGGACAATGCTTGGCCACAGGAACTCACTCCAAGCGCCGGCAAAGGTGAAAACAGCAAGCACAGCAAGAGCAGGCTTAACAAGCGGCATGCATATCCTAAGCCAAATATCAAAAACGCTGCACCCGTCAATAATTGCCGCTTCTTCAAGTTCTCTGGGAATTGCAAGAAAAGCCTGTCTCATAAAAAATATTCCAAAAGCGGTTACGGCAAAGGGCAGAATTAAACCGGCATACCCTGCAACAGAAGAATAGTTATCTGTCAGGTTTAATCTCAATACCATAAGATAAACAGGGACCATAATTACCTGAAATGGTATCATTATTGTAGCTAAAATTCCAAAGAAAAACAGATTTTTACCTTTGAAATTCATTCTTGCAAGGGGATATGCGGCAAGCGAACAAAGAATCAGATTTAATATTACAGTAAAAAATGCAACAATAAAGCTGTTTATTATGTAATTCAGGAATGGAATTTGTTTCCATACGCCAAAAAAGTTTTTAAAAGTGAAATTTTCCGGAATAAATTGCGGAGGATATTGAAAAATATTTTCACCTGACGATTTAACAGCTGTGGACAGCAACCATAGAAACGGTCCAATGGAAATCAGGGTTAAAATCAAAAGGATTACGTATAAAATAGTTTTTTTAATTGTGCTGGTCAATTTAAATCACCTTTGCTAGTTATGTTGTAGGATATTTGCCTTTTTCTAGAAATTTAATATTTAAAATAGATATTATCATTATGATTACCAAAAGTATAACTCCGGCAGCGGAGGCATAGCCAAGATCAAGGTTTTCAAAAGCTCGCTGATATATATAATAAACAATAGTTTTACTGGAATTAACAGGGCCTCCTTGTGTCATTACATAAATTTCAACAAAAACTTTCATTGCAGCAATAGAACTCATAACACTTACAAATGTAATTGCAGGTAAAAGATACGGAACAGTTATGTTGAGATGTTTTTGAAAAGAGCTTGCCCCGTCGATTTCTGCTGCTTCGTGGATATTTTGAGGAATAGTAGTTAAACAGGCTAGATAAATGACCATATAATAGCCAAGTCCCTTCCAAATTGTTACAAGCATGACAGAAAACAGGGCGATATCAGGATCAGTAAGCCACCCGATTTTATCAATGTTTAAAAAACTCAATAAATAGTTTAAAATACCGGCATCGGCGTACATCCATTTCCAGGCAATTCCTGCTACAACGATAGATACCACAACGGGAATATAGATAACAGTTCTGAAAATGCTTATTCCTGCGAGCTTTTTATTGACAATTATTGCTATAATAAGCGGCAGAATGACCAATGCCGGAACAACGCCGATGAGGTAAATAAAAGTATTTAATAGTGTTTTCCAAAAAACAGAAGCGTTAAAAAGATTTATATAATTAGACAGCCCGACCCACTCAGGATTATAAATATCAGTTTTATAGTT
>CAYZIV010000033.1:0-8944 GCA_964478475.1 uncultured Gammaproteobacteria bacterium
CAATGTAACAAATAGAACTACCTTCACATAACGAGCCATATTATCAATTATCAGTTATCAGTTTACTAAACTCCCAACTCAGCACTCCCGGAGCCCTCAACCCGAAACTCGAAACCCTCAACCCTCAACCCGAAACCCTCAATTCTTTATATACTTCCTGATTTTTTTCTCCCCAATCCAAACTATTTCGCTGGTCTCCATATCGGTAAGTTCCAGATTTACCTGGTAGTAGTTAACACGTTCTTTACGGTAGGTATCCACCGTTGAATTAATGTCCCCGTTCATTATAAAGTCGGCACCCAGTTCACGGCCCCATCGCTTAACCGTTTCAGGTGATGCAAATTCCTGTTGGTCGGCCCGCTCACTTCGAAGTTCTTCGCGTTTATCGCCGGCCTGAACCAGCCGTACTTTTCCGGAGTTAATAAAAGCTCTTTCAACATCTTTTATAAAGGTTCCTGCTTCTATGTGTTCGTGCGATTTGTTGTATACCAAACCAACGATAACCACGGGTCTTTTTCCATTGTTTTCTTCACGAAAATCTGTCAGCCAATTTCCTTCTCAAATCTGTTCTACCATGGCTTCAGCTACCATGCGCGAATCGGAATCATTCCAGCGACCACTCAGATCAATTATTTCCTCTGTATCAATGCGTTCGACTTTGCGTGTTCCGCAACTTTGCAAGATGGCAGCGATGGCCAAAAGCATGATAATGTAAAAAGGCGTTTTCATAGGTGTTTTTTTTAAAGTTAATTATCGTTACAGTTCAATTACAGACAAACAAAGGAGGTATCAACCATGACAAACCTTGTAATAAGAAACGGAAAACCATTAAACAGAAGCAGAAGCTGGGGCGCATTTGATGAATTTGAAAATTTAGTAGATAGAATTTTCAATAATTATTACGGATACAGCGATAGCGAAACATCAATGCAAATGCCGATAGAGCTTATGGAAAAAGACAACAATTTCATTTTAAAGGCAGTTTTGCCCGGTCTTAAAAAAGAAGATATCAACATTGAAGTTTCTGAAGAACAGGTAAACATTTCAGGAGATTATAAATCACGCGAAGAAGAAAACAGCGATAATGTCTACAGGTCAGAATTTTTTGCAGGCAAATTCGAAAGAGCGATTTCATTGCCTCAAAAAATTGATCACCAAAAAGCAAAAGCTGATTATAAAGACGGTATTTTAAAATTAACTCTTCCCAAATCAGAAAAAGAAATAAACAAGACCATTAAACTCTCTCTCTAAAGTTATGGATATTTTCCAAACAGGAGGTAATTTATAATGGTAATATGGGGCAATAAGATTATTAATAAGCCTTTAAGCCAGCTAAAAAGCAGAAAGAAATACAATAAACAACTATACAACTTTTTAAGACAATACAAAAACAAACAAAAATTAATAGCGGACATTCTCGAAGAAAATGTCAAAGAGGGCTAAAAGCCCTCTTTTTTAAATAAAAACAGCTCTAATAAAGTCTGCTGCGTCAAAATCTCTAAGATCGTCCAACTTTTCTCCGACACCGATAAGTTTTACCGGAAGTTTTAGTTCATTTGCAATTCCTGTGACTATTCCGCCTTTAGAAGTCCCGTCGAGTTTTGTTAAACCCACGCAAGTTAAATCAACAGCTTCTTTAAAGACTTCTGCCTGTTTAAGTCCATTTTGCCCGGTTGTGGCATCGATTACGAGTATAGATTCAGAAAGTGAATCAGGGGCTTCCCGATCGATTACTTTTTTTATTTTTCTCAATTCTTCCATAAGGTTAAACTTATTATGAAGCCTGCCTGCTGTATCAATGAGCAAGACATCGTAATTATCCTTTTTTGCCTTTTGAACGGAATCATACACAACAGACGCCGGATCTGTGCCGTCTTGTCTTACTATATCTGCCCCTGCTCTATTCGCCCAAATTTCAAGCTGATCTTCAGCAGCAGCTCTAAAAGTATCTCCTGCGCCAACGAGAACTTTCTTCCCTTCTAAATTAAATCTGTATGCGAGTTTGCCTATGAGCGTTGTTTTGCCTGAACCGTTAACCCCTGTAATTAAAAAAATATTTAAACTGTTTTGCTTTATGTTTAATTTATTTGAACCTGCCTTTTTAATTATTTCCAGAAATTCAGTTTTAAAATATTCTTTTAACTCTGAGGGTTTAATTTTATTTTTATTTTCTCTTAACTTATCAATAATACGAGCAGCTGTATCAACGCCCATATCGGCGTAAATAAGCTTTTCTTCCATTTCATCCAGAAGATCCTCATCAATTTCATCTCTATCATCCCCAAGAGAAATAATGTTTTCTGATAAAAATTCATTTGTTTTTGAAACAACATCTTTTAAACTTGAAAAAGGTATCCCCCAGGAAAAAGAGCCTTTAGCCTCTGATTCGAGATCTTTTTCATTCAAAAGTTTATCATCTGCGTTATTTTCTTCAGAATTCTGATCTTTTTTAAATAAATTAAACATTTTCGAATCCTTCTAACAAATCTTATTTTTTAACCATCTGAGCGAGTATTCCGTTAATAAATTTGGAGCTCTCAGGTTCACTGTATTTTTTCGCCAACTCTACCGCCTCATCAATAGAAACACTCTCAGGAACATCTTCAAAATATAAAATTTCCGCAATCGCAATTCTCAAAATATCTCTGTCGATTTTGATAAGCCTGCTTACATCCCATCCTTTTGAGTATTCTTTAATTTTATTATCAATTTCTTCTCTATTTTCTATAAAAGTTTTTACAATTTTTATGGCATATTCTTTAACCTTTTCTATTTCAGCCAGCGAAGTGAGTTTAGTCAGCTCTATAGCAGAATATGTTTTCTCCGCAGCTTCCAATATCATATCAATTCTTCCTGCCATATCGGAAGTAAGTGGAATTTTTACGGGAATAACCGCTTCTTCATAAGATCTTTCTACATTTACAGGATGTTCAAATTCATAATTCCGAATAAAATCTTTGACCTCAAAAAGTTCTTCTACCGCGGAATTAAGATTGGTTTCCGCTTCTCCGGTCAATATTTCGGTTGATTTTTGTATTACCTCAGCAACATTAATATCTTCATTTTTTCTTATGCTTTTACCTATTTGAGAAAAGGCAATGACTGCTAATTCTCTGGCTGCTCTTCTTTTGCTCATTTTTCTGTTTTTTCTTAAACTTTCTACCAAAAATAATTAACACATAAAAATAAAGGATTTTAAATCCAAAAATATTTTCCTTAAAATGAACAAAAACCTGCATTAATTTGTTAAGGCCGGAGTGTTTAAAACACTCCGGCCTCTCTTAGTTTTATAAAATACTGATGAAAATCAACTTGCTTGTTTTTCAAAAATATTTTTCTGTTCTTCAACTTCTTTTTTAGTTATTTCAAGATCTAATTTCGCTTCATTTTTAAGTAAAGACTTAACACCTAATGTGCCTTTACGTTCTTCAACCTGTAATGTTTTATTCTCATAATTACTGCTAACTTCAGCAAAAACATTTTTCTTTCTTTCAAATTCAGGATTTATTCCGGAACCAGAAGTTCCATTACCTTTAAGGAAATGATCAAAGAATTTAGTAATTGAATCAAAGATCTTAATTGAAGGATCAATATCAAGTCTTTTTTGCATTAGATCAAAAATTTCTTGCATCAACTCTTCAATTTCTTGTTGAAGTTTAGTTATTTCACAAGTTTCATCATTGTTTTCAGCTTTATCAGATGAAGAAATTATATTATCATTCTCTTCTAAATGCCTATCTTTTTCTGAAATTTGATCTCTTATTTGATTCAGTTCTTTTTCTTTTTTACTTAAAAGTGATTCAAGAATAGGTAATATTGAATTTTTTGCTTGGTCTTGAATTTCTTTTTTACTTATACTCAAATTATTATTAGCTTGAAACCTTGCCAATGCTTTTTTAATTAATTCTGCTTGAGAATTTTGCTGTTCGCCAACAACACCAGCTGTAGATGAATTGGTTTTTATAAGAGAATCTACATCTACAGAAGTAGAAGAGCTTGATCCTGTTATATTTACTTGTAATGCAGAAATTGGTATTTTACCACTTTTAATCTGTTGTATTTGAGCTTTTATTGAATTAATATCAACACTAATTGCTACTTCAGATAATTGCAATTGAGTTTTTTCATTAAATATCAATAAATTTAACTTTTCTGCAGGATTTGAATCGCTAGCTCCTTGTCCATTTATCAAGTTATTTAAAGTTTGTTGTTTTTCATGAATTTTTATAACGTTTTCATTAATTTGATTTTCTATGCCTATAACTACTGGGTTACTTTGCATAGCTTGTTGATAACTATTATAATTCTTTGTTGTTGCCATATAAGAATTATCAAAAATTCGTTCCTTAAACCTTAAATTGCTTAAATCATTTTGCAGAGTTTTATAAGCATCTTCTGCAACTGCTTTTTCAAAAAGATTAGTGAAATAATTTTTTTCAGTAGAAGAAAAATCATTATTTCTCTGATTGAAAACACTTTGAATTCTCTCAAGTCCTGCATTAGCATCTTTGATGTTATGATGAACAGAATTTTTCTTAACTATAGAATCTGTTCGATCTGGTTTTTGGACTTTGGGAATGAATGCATTTGTAAGTATTTCACTCATTTTCTTACACCCTTTATCAATTTACCCGTACATTAAATGAACATTAAAAATTTATATACCTAATGGTATATTTTGTTTATAATTTCACCCTATACTGTATATATAAAATATATAAAAAACTCAGAATTTCAGATTTTTTGTTTTTTGTAACATCTGTTTACAATTCTATTTTTTTTCAGCAATACTGCGATTTTTTATTTTAAAAATTGATTTAAATTTTAATTAAATACAGATAAAGCTTATTGCCAGGGTGAATTAACCATGAAGGTAATTGCTATAAGCCCGGCAAGTTGATAAAAATTTTTTGTGCTTATAAGTTTTATGATTTAACTTTTTACATATTTATAAACGCAATTACAAATATATATGTAAGTTAGCCGTTAAAAACAAGCGTTTAATCGTAAATATTAAGAAATAGGAGATAAAAACATGAGAGTCCTACCCCAGAGTGAAATGTGGAAATCACGCAGTGGATATTTAGATATATTAAAGAACAAAGGCAAATCATTTATAACAAGACAAATACTGGATTTAATCGGAACATCGAGCAAAAACAACCTTATAATACTCACTAAAATATTTGAAAAGATTGCAGGCACAGAAGGCGGCGTAAGACACGCAAGAAGAATGAGATGGTTATTTGAAACCGACCATGCGCATTTAAAGTGGTGGCAAAAAATCATAAATGAACTCGACCCTAATTGCAGAAATAAATTTATACTTAACTTTTTTGTTCACGGGTATTACGGTGATAATTTAACAAAAAGATCGACATTCTTCGAAAAGAACGGATTTTATCCGCCTACGGTTTTGCTTTCAAGCATCACCCAGAAGTGCAATTACAATTGTGCGGGCTGCTGGGCGCATAACTATGAAGTTAAAGAAGATTTAACTTTTGATCAATGGAAAAAAGTTTTTGATGAAGCTGTAAATGAAATGGGAATTCACATGATGACCGTTGTCGGCGGTGAACCATTTATTAGAAAAGATTTTCTGGATTTATTAGAACTGTATCCTGACTGTATATTCAAGGTATTTACGAACGGTTCTTTAATAACTGAAGAAGTTGCAAAAAGAATCAAAAAAATGGGAAATGTAGCTCCTATGTTCAGTTTAAACGGTTGGGAAGAATCAAACGATAAAGTCAGAGGAAAAGGCTCATATCAAACGATCATGGACAAAATGGATCTTCTCAGAAAAGAAGGTGTATTTTTCGGAGTCAGCGTGACAGCGACAAGAGAAAATGCTGAAGAAGTTGTATCCGATGAATATCTACAAATGTTAAGCGATAAAGGAAGCTTATGGACATGGATATTTCACTATGTGCCGGTCGGAGCTGATCCAAATCCAAAATTAATGCCGACAGCGGAACAAAGGGATATTATCAAACAATCCGTATACAATGCCAGAAACACCTTGCCTATGATGACAGTTGATTTTTGGGGAGACGGTCCTGAGATGATGGGCTGTATTGCAGGCGGAAGACAATACATTCACGTCAATTCATTAGGAGATGTTGAACCATGCGCATTTGTGCATCTTGCAACTCATAATGTAAAAAATTCAACATTAACGGAAGCGCTCGGAAGTCCGTTTATGTCAGCGATCAGAAAGGCAATACCTTATGACGGAAACATGCTCCGTCCGTGCATGATAGTTGACAGACCTAAAGTGCTAAGAGCTTATTATGAACGGTTCAAACCTTATCAAACACATATAGGCGCAGCAGATTATCTGACAAAAGAAGACATCAAAGAAGAGATTGATAAATATTCTGCGGAAGTTAAAGAATTAATGGATAAAAACTGGGCGATGGATTATTACATGACAATGTTTCCGCTTCCCGGCGAATATTATCATAACCGACAAACTCTTTGTAGCAGCAGAATACCGGCAAACGGAATACACGGCGGATGCGAAAAAGAAGGAATTTGCAACTGCGGAAAAGATTTCACGGCTTTAAAGAAAAATTTTGAAGAAATAGAGGAAATAGAAGAAGAAGGTAGTTCCTGTGTCTAATAACGAAAAGATCGTTACATTTCCGAGAATGGGCAATCTTCATATAGCAGTCCAGGCTCTTCTAAATAAAATGGGGGCAAAAGTTATCTTACCTCCCGCAAACAACAAACAGACCTTATCAATTGGGACAAGACACAGCCCGGAAACAGTTTGCCTACCATACAAAATAAACCTGGGGAATTATATTCAGGCATTAGAAAACGGTGCAAACACGCTTATAATGTTCCAAGCGCCCGGGACATGCCGGCTTGGAAATTATGCTTCAATGTCAGAGATGACATTAAGAGAACTGGGTTATGATTTTGAAATGATTGTCTTTGACTTATACAAGGGCAAATTCAAAGAAATCATCAACAAATTCAGCCAGGCAACGGGAAATAAAAGTATTCCAAAAGCGCTAAAAGGCATAAAAATTTTTCTTGCCAAAATAAATGCACTGGATAAAATTGAAAGAGAATTGTTTTATATAAGACCCAGAGAAATAAATTCAGGCGAAGCAGAAAAAGTTTATCTCGATGGGAAAAAGCGGATAAACAAAGCGGACAATTCCAAAGAAATAAACAGAGCTGTTCAAAAGACTTTATCCGAATATAAGAAAATAAATGTTGATAAAAGTAAAGAAATTTTAAAAATTTACATCACAGGGGAATTTTTTGTTTTGCTCGATCCTTTTGTTAATATGGACATAGAAAAAGCACTTGGACAATCAGGAGTTGAAGTTCATCGCCAGGTAATGTTATCTGACTGGATAGGACAGACATTAATTCCTAAATGGCTGAGGAAAAAAGAAACACATAAGGAACGAGCAATAAGAACAGCAAAAAAATATATGACGAGAATCGTCGGCGGGGATTGCATAGAGAGCGTAGGAGATGCAGTGCATGCATCAGAGGAAAATATGGATGGAGTTATTCATATAGGTCCATTTAACTGCACTCCCGAAATAATAAGCCAGAGCATCTTACCGCATGTCAGCCGCAAGGAAGACATTCCTGTGCTTTCGCTTTTAATGGATGAACACACCGGGAAAGCAGGGGTCTTAACAAGGCTGGAAGCCTTTATTGATCTTGCAAGAAGGAACAAACGCAAAGAGCTGACCTTAACAGGTTCAATGTAAGTTAAGTAATACCTTTATAAGGAGGTTTTTTATAATGAAAATCGGTATACCAAGAGGAATGAACTACTACAATTACTATCCATTCTGGCATGGTTTTTTTACATACTTAGGAATAGAACCTGTTTTATCCTCAAAGACAACTAAAAAAACTATTTTAAACGGCAGTGAACTGGTGGTTCCTGAAACATGCTTACCTGTAAAAATATTTATGGGACATGTATTGGATCTTATAGACAACAAAGGAGTTGATGTAATCTATGTTCCGAGCCATCAATCAATTGCGCCGAAGATATATAACTGTTCAAAAATAAGAGGATTACCTGATCTTGTGAGAAACGTTGTCAAGAGAAATTTCCTTCTTATAGAACCCACTTTAGATAAATCAGAAAAAAATCAGGGACTTGATCAATATTTATATGATTCTGTTGCTCCTTTAGGGATTACAGACAAAAAACTCATTAAAAAAGCATCTAAAGCGGGCTGGGAATTTCAAAACAGCTTTACATCAATGATGAAGCAGGGAATGGATTTCAATAAAGCGATGAACAATGTTCTAAACGGCAAATTAAACGAACCGATTGAACAAGAAAAGAACGAACATCCTGTAAATGTTGCGGTTATTTCTCATGGTTACAATTTATATGACGATAAAATAAGCATGAGCATCTTCGACAAACTGGAAAGTCTTGAAGTAAAGACATATACAGCTGAAAATCTTTCTATTGAAGAGATGAAAAAAGGTTTCCCTATACTTAACACAGGGTTATACTGGGCAAATGAATATGAAATGACAGGCGCAGCAGGACATTATCTTGTTGATAAAAAGATCGACGGTCTCATAACAGTAACTTCATTCGGATGCGGACCTGATTCTATTATGATCGAGAGAATTACAAGATTCGCAAAAAGATATAACAAACCGTTATTAACCCTCACTGTAGATGAGCACACAGGAGAAGCAGGCTTTATTACCAGACTGGAAGCATTCACAGACATGCTTGTCCGGAGAAAAAGAGAAACTATGCTCAAATCTCTGGCAAAACAGTTCGGCGATCAATCAGAAGAAAAACAACCTCAAACAGCAAATTAAATTTTTATATAACTCGAGTCGCGAGTTAATTTCTGGTGGAATTTCTCAAAATCCCCGCCCACAGCCACCCTTAAGAGGTGGTTAAAGGCGGAGCCTTTAACAATTCCATATA
>CAYZIV010000034.1:0-8817 GCA_964478475.1 uncultured Gammaproteobacteria bacterium
AACCCAAATGATGACGGTTATAATGGCGTTAGCGGTAATGAAATAGTAGTTCTGGCTGCTATTGATAAAGACCTGGATGATCCGTTCCTGAATCTGGTAAATTTAGATGGAACTTTTACCGCTACAGCTATCAATGATGTTGAGTCTGAGCCCGGTAAATTCACTGCTGTTGCAATGAACAAGCATTATAACCAAAATTATGATAATTCAGACCAGGTAGAACTGGTTTCAACTGCGGAAATCATAGCAGAAAATACCGATGCAATGGGTAACACCCTAAGAGACGTAACCGAAATGACTAATGCTATGTATACAGCAAATCCTAGTATTGGGGATAGTTTTGCGGTTCAAATTTCAAAACTGAAAGCTGAATTATTAGCTATTTTAGAAAGTGGAGATGATGAAGCTACTAAAAAAACTAATATAGTCAATCTTCTGGATATTCAGTCAAATAAAGACTATTTATTTGACTATCAAAGAGATTTAGATGGCAGACAAACTATAGCTAATGACCTCTATGATGCTTATACTGCAGCAGAGGCAGATAGAACCGTAAAAGGTGAAATATATACAGGAGCTGAATATACAAAGCTTAAATTAGCCCAAATGTTTGGCCTGAGTATTGAATTGGATGCTGTTGATTTCGATGGAGGTGGTCCTAATCCAGCTATTTCTTATGTTGATATACAGGCAGATGGTTCTAAAGCTTCGGTTGCAAACGGTCACTTGAAAATGAATGTTAGAGTTTTTGAAAATAAATATGGTGATGACGGGGCTGACAATCATCTTGGAGTTATAGGCATATCATCGCCTGTTATGGATTTTAGCACCACAGCAGCAGAAGCATGGCGCGCCGGTGTATTGGAATTCAATGCTGATAATATAGAAATAGGCGGTGGAGATGCTACAAGAAAACTCGTAACCCTTGATAACTCGTTTGATGTAGCTGAGCCGAATGATATTTTATATGATGGCGGCTATGTCGGATATGGCGGAAGCGATGATGTATTCTTAAATAAAGTAAATATGCAGGCTACTATGGGTAACTGGTTTGACGATACTGAAATTTTAATCGATTCAGCAAAAGCAAACTTTGATACCACAGGCAGTGATGATGGGTTCAACAACTTCATATCAAACAATATAGAAGGCGCTACAAGTTATAATATAGGCAGCGCTATGGAAATAGAAATAGAAGGTGATGAAGAAATAGTCGAAGGTAAGGACTTTATGGGAAATATCCAGTTTGACGGATTAACACTTAATAAGTTCGGGACTATTTCTACTTACGGACATATTTATCTAAATGATTTCAGCACCGCAAGCCGCAGCGGCGGAGTTTCAGAACTTAATATAAACACAGGACCATCTGAAGGCGAAGCAATGGCTGCGTTTGATACAGGAAAAGAAGCTGCATCAGTTTATATTAAAAGAAAACTGATAGGCGGCTCTCTTGATTTAGGAAGCGTGCTTTCATTAGGTGATATAAATATTATTGCTCCTGACATCGGCACTTCATTTGAACCGCCTAACGGACCGGAAACATATGTAATGACTTTGGCTGATGGAACAGAAATTAGAAATGTAAATGATCCATATAACTATGCATGGAAAAATCAAGATGGTAGTGATAACAACAATTATAATGATTTCTGGGGCGTAGATGGTGTTGGCGTAACAGAAGATTTAAACGGATTTTATGAAGGAAACATAAAACCAGAACATAATATCAACGGGTTTGTAAACGCTGATTTCGTTGATGATATGGGTCACAGTGTCAGAAAAGGCGCTATTAACGGTAATGGACCCAGCGGCGGAACAACTACTTATAACAAAATAGGAGCAGCCAGAGGTACAGCCGTTAATATTTACGGTGATCTTAACGTTAAAGACTACTGGGAAGATATTGTAGAAGTTGATGTATCAGAAAAATTCAATAATTTATTACAGCAAAAGTTAGCAGACATAGCTCCAGCTTTAGCAAATGATAAATCCGTTGCTGAAATCGAAGAAAATAGTGCGTCAATATTCTTTACGAATTCAGGCGGCTCATCCTTTACAGGATTAGGAACGAATGCCGGCGGTAGTGGCACCTCAATTGCCGGTGGCGATACAACATCAGATTCAATATCCGGCATGGATGACATAATGCCTGTTGGTGATTTTGAGCCCTCAGAAGAATAATCAGGAAACTAATAAATTAAATTATTCAATATAAATAAAGACACTGTAATATTCTTACAGTGTTTTTATTTATGATTAAATTTCTCTATTCTAAAAAATTTTACTTTCGTGTATGATTTGAGCTATTCCCAGAGATTATTAATCGGGACAAGATACATATTCTCGCCGAATGCAAGTACCTGGTCTCCTGTATATAATATAACCCCTGTGAACATCTTGTCTTTTGGAGCTTTGTCGCTGAACCATCTTAAATTTTTAAAATCATTTCTGCCAACGCTTGCGCCTGCTTTTGCATCAATTCCAAATACTTCATCTTCTGTTTCAATTTCATAAGCATATTTTTCCAATTCTAAAAATAAAGTATTTAAAATAAGGTTTCTTCTATGGCGAAGGTCTTTCCTTACTGTTTTTTCAGTTTTTTTAATTAACGGGTGTGTTTTTAATAATCCTGCAGGTATTACTAGCTGTTCGTTAGTCTGTTCAATAACTTTTTTAGCAACCGGATCTGGCATTTGAACCTCAACAGTTCCTTCAATATGAATATTTTCTCTCCATTTATCTTTAATCTTAGGTAATTTAGGGATTTCTATTTTTTCTCCAGAGTTTAATCTTTGCCAATAACCTCTTGGCGGTTTAGGTATATCATTTCGTTCACAAACCTTACCTAACCCTCTATCGGAAATACCAAATTCTTTTGAAATATCCATTATTGGCTTAGACCAGACAAGGTCGTATAATTCTTTGCGTGTAATTGTTTTTGTTATTTTCTTTTTAATCATATTTAAAAATTACAATCTATCAGTATCAATTATTAAGCCATAATTTGAGATATCTTTATTATTTTCATTAAAATATCCCCAGGGGCAACAAACAACTCGTGTTCCATATTTTGTAAAATCTACATCGCTATGCATATGTCCGTGGCACCACAAAACAAGATTATCATTTTCCTTCATTATCCACTCCAGATTACTGGCAAAAGCCGCACTTAAAATATCTTCCTTATACTCTTCGCTAACGCAGTTAAAGCTTGGAGCGTAATGGGTAACAGCTATAATTTTTTTATCAGGATAAGTTTTACAGGTTTTATTAATATAATTAATGCTTCTTTTATGCCATTTTATTGTATCTAAGGGGATCAACGTCCGAAGCATATCTTTATCTTTGACTTTTACATATCGAAAGTCATTCATGGATGTTAAAGCCAATCTGGAACAATAGGCAGGACTATTGTACAAAGCAAAATCTGAATACAAAGTACATCCAGCAAAGACAATATCTTCAACAATATGTACATCATTTTCCAGAAAACGAACACTTCCATTTTTAAATTTATTTTTTAAATATCTTATTGAATTCTGCTTTGTGTCGCCTTCATCAAAGGTAACCCGGTTGTAGCCAAGATGATTTCCTTCGACAAACACTCCATTTTTAATATTAGCCTTTATCCAGGCTTCAGTAGTAAACCTATCTCCGGATATATCACCGCAAGCGACAACAAAATCATCACCAAAGTTAAACTGGTAATTCTTTTTCTCATTTATATCAGCATGAATGTCCGCTATTATTCTGATTTTCATGTTTTTATTAATCCAGCTCAGACCTGACAAATTTAACTAATTTTTCAAAAGACATCAGAGCATCCGAAAATTTTATTACCTCATCATCAGTTGCATAGGACATAGCATCTACAAATCTTGTATATTCTCTGGCATATGCACTATTTTCTTTTAGTTTTTGCAGTGTTAGCGCAGCAAAATCAATTAATGACAACTCCTTGTTTGATCCACAGCGCCCTTTATCCAATTCAAAAGAATTTTTGACTGTATTTATAAAATCATTATCTTTAATATGTGATTCTAAAGCTGATAAATCGTGCAAATGCCTCATTATATTAGGATCTTTCACCTTATCATTTACATCAAGCCTCCACATTAAGGCGCTGAACTTATTTGCTCCTATCTCAACCGGAGAAATGCAATTTGCACTGACGGTTGGACAATCTTGAATATAGTCTCCAATAATATAAGTAATATTTCGCTGAGTTGTCGGTAATATTACCTCCTCAAAAGTAAATTCCACTTTCAAATGTGGTCTTAAGGAAGTAGATAGCTCGAAATTTTGCGGATACTCAATGTAAAAACTGAAAAATTTACTTCCATTCCTGCTTTCTAAAGTATTTTCCAGAACTTTAATATTTTGATTTTCTTTAATAGCATTAATAATTGCCTGTCGTATTTCTTTTCTCTGGCTTCTACCGATGAGTGCAGATGTAGATATTCTAAAATCAATATCTTCTGAAAATCTTTTTATTAGACCATATCCTTTTGATAAACAAGTTCCACCGGAAAATATGAGTTGAATATTTTCATGATTAAATCTTGATAAAGCATCAAGAATTTCAATAACATACAAGTCCTTTTCAATAAATGAAGGATCTATAGCAAGCTCTATTGCTATATCCCTGATTATTTCTCTGTTAACTGACACGAGCATATTTTATATAATTCCCATTAAACCCGATTTTTCTGTTTACCCGACCTTTTACAGCAATTAATCTTCCGGTAGGGATTTGGGTTGTTTCCATTTTATTATATTTTATATCTTCTTCAGATGGAACAATCTTAACTTTCATCTTTTTTAATGCTTCAACTGCAAGTGATTTCATATTTTTTTCAGGGATAGGCTTGTTTGTAGCAGCAGAAATTTTTGCACGGGCGTATAACCCCTGTCCAATTTTAACAATAAGGTTTTTCTTTTGTAATTTTCTAAGCGCTCTGCCGATCTGGTCTTTATCAGACAAATCAGTAAAATCAGAAAGCATAAAAACAGAGTCCCTGCTCCGTTTAATTCTGTATTGTATTTTCTTTTCTAATGTTTGTCCTGTTGCCATGATGCACCTGCAAATTTACGACACTCATATATGCAATTATACGACATTTATATTTATAATTCAATGCTTAAAATCCTTTACTTAAAATAATTTATAACATTGAATAAAATTTAATGAGTTAATATAAATTGATTATATGAGTTGCAATAATTGTGGTCAATAATTATTTATTTGTAAAAAAGAGTGCAGAAAATTTTAATTTATTAAAAGCTTGTTTAAAATATAAATAAAGAATTTAAATAAAATATTGGAGAATAAAAAATGCTAAATTATGAAATTATTGCTATGATTGGAGCTATAATTATAGCGGCCATAATAATTTATGTAGGGTTAAAACTCAGCAAAGCTCATTAAAATTATATTTTTAACAACCGATAAGGTTAATTATGTAACTTGAGACAAAATCTCGAGCTTGAGACGTTTTTATTCTGAAGCTGATTTTTTATTCCTTAAAAGGACTCTTATCGAACAAGCATTTTGGATTTTCCAAAACGCTTCACCTTTTTAAATATATATCTTCTTTTGCATTTTGCAAAAAAATCAGGTGCTATTTTTTGAAGCAAAATTTTAAAACAAATGATCTCTTTTAAATCATTATCAATTGCCATAATACCTCTCTTTCCCAAAAATTTAACTCTGTTTTAACATAATATGCCTTCTTTAAACTACATAAGTATTTTAAGTTTAAGAGGCAAGGTTAAATTAATGAAACAGAACCGACTATAGTATTATTGTATATGTCATGTTTATTCTAATTAATGAAGGTATATAAAACTTGCTGAATGATAACAAGCGATTTCAAATATATCTTAAAGGAGAAGATAAGACTGAGAGCATTCGATATTATAAACGTATCGGCAATAAATATAATGTAACGTTCAACAGTGGGAAGACCTTCACATATAATGCAAAGAATGTTCGCATCATTGAATCTGCTTTAAACTCTTCAAACTCCCGTAACTGCTTTGATTACCTAAAAGAAATTGCTGCAGCAGTTGGACTCAAGGCAGAGGTCACTAAAGGCAAAGTTATAAATATTCTATCGCATAACTACTCGAAAATTGACTTTGTGATTCCTGATAGTATGCTCGGTGCATTTCTTTGCGGGGAACTACCAGAATCGAAGCCTCAAAAGACTGGAGTGGCATATTGTGGAGCATTTTTTAAGGAAACTAAACAACACGCCCCCGAAGTAATAACAGACACAATATATCCGTTTGGATTCAATGTAAGTCAAAAAGATGCTGTTGATAAAGCATTAACAAACCAGCTCAGCATAATAGAGGGACCGCCGGGAACGGGTAAGACTCAAACTATTCTTAATATAATTGCGAATGCTGTAATGAGAGAAGAGAGCGTTGCTGTGGTTTCAAGCAACAACTCTGCAACAAAAAACGTTCTTGAAAAGCTCCAAAAATATAATGTTGACTTCATTGCGGCATATCTAGGAAATATTGCTAATAAAAAGGATTTTATAAACTCTCAGAAACCATTACCCGATATGACAGGCTGGAATATTGATTCAAAGTATGTAACTACATTGCGGCAAAAGCTGAAAATACGTTATAACGAATTACAAGAAAAACTCACTCAGCAGAACGAATTATCTGTCCTTAATCAAGAATTATCTGCTCTCAAAACTGAAGAAAAGCACTTTTTACAATATTTTGATAGTTTTAGTGCTGAAACAGAGCCAGAAGAGGTTAGAAAATTTAATACATCTGAAAAAGCACTGGAGATGTGGTTACTATGCGAAACTTATGAGAAAACTCCCAAAGATAAAGGTATAATTGCATTTATTAGAAGCCTTTTAGAATATTTAAAGCTTTGGGACAGACGCAAGCCGTTAATTCGCAAATTACTTGAGAAATATTCGCCTCATTATCTTATAACACTATTTCAACGGCGATTTTACGAACTTAAAATAGCTGAACTTACTCTGCAAATTTCAACTTTAAAGGATAAACTTGAATCTTATGACTTCAATGTAAAAATGAGTGAGTATTCAGAAATTTCTGCGCAGCTTCTACGTGCAAGGTTAACAGAGCAGTATGCGGATAAAAACCGTAAGGTTTATGAACTTGAAGACCTCTGGAAAAATTCTGAAGAATTTATCAAAGACTATCCTGTAATTTTAAGTACGACGTATTCGCTTCGCAGTAGCTTATCAAAAAGCGTGATGTATGATTATGTAATTATCGATGAGTCTTCACAGGTTGATTTGTGTACAGGCGCACTTGCATTGTCATGTGCAAAGAAAGCAGTTGTTGTCGGAGACTTGAATCAGCTTCCGAATGTAGTGGATTCAAAGGCAGCGACTGCCACAGATACTCTTTTTGTAAAATATGACCTACCGGAGGTGTATCGATATAAAACCCATAGTTTGTTATCTGCATTAACTAAAATGTTTCCTGAAGCCCCAAGTACTCTTCTGCGTGAACATTACCGCTGCCACCCAAAGATTATAGAATTTTGCAATAAAAAATTCTATAACAGTCAGCTTATTATATTGACTGAACCAAAAACAGAACGTGAACCACTCATTCTGTACAAAACCATAGAAGGCAATCACGCTCGGAACCGACTTAACCAAAGGCAGATTGATGTTATCAGGGAAGAGATTATTCCTCAACAGAAATTAAACACTACAGATGGTTCACTCGGCATAGTTACTCCATACCGCAACCAGACAAATGCTCTTCAAAGGGCATTTGCAGGGATGCAGGTCAAAGCAGATACAGTGGATAAATTTCAAGGGCAGGAAAACGAAGTTATTATTCTCTCAACGGTTGATAACGAGATTACAGAGTTTGCAGACAATGCAAATCGATTAAATGTTGCAGTATCACGTGCGGTCGAGCAATTAATTGTTGTTGTAAATGATAACGACTCTCTGAAAGACACAAATATAGGCGATCTTGTCCGATATATCGAATACAATAATTTTACAGTTGTTGATAGTAAGGTGTATTCAATTTTTGACTATCTATACAAGAGTTATGCAGAACGCAGAAGAAAATTTCTCTCAAAGCATAAGCGTGTATCTAAATTTGACAGCGAAAACCTAATGTATATACTTATTACAAGTGTATTGAAAGAAAAAGGGCTTGATAGTTTTGGAGTAACGACTCACGTTCCGTTGAAAATGTTAATCCGTGACACGAGCCTGATGACTCAACAAGAAAAGGAATATGCTATGAACATATTAACGCATGTGGATTTTCTTATTTTCAACACAATAGATAAATCTCCACGGTTGGTTGTAGAGGTAGATGGCGCAAAATTCCACGCAGAAGGAACAAGGCAGGCAGAGCGGGATGCGATGAAAAATGAAATCCTTGAGAAATATGGTTTACCTATATTGAGGTTTAGAACTGAAGGAAGCGAGGAACGTAGGCAATTATGCGAAGTGCTTGATAGGCTTTTAAGTGATTATCAAACTTCCTGCAGGTAAGAAAGAATCAATCACATCTAAATCTCCCTTAAAATTCGTGTCCAGATGTTTCATGAGGCTAAGACTTCCTTATACTAGACTAAATGATAACCAGGGGGATTAAAAATACGATGGGTTCAAAAATTTTATCAGAATTTTCAGAGCCGCTGTTTTTTATAAAGAGTTAGTTAGTTCAGAAAATTTTGTTTTTAATAATGATATATCTTTGTAGTTATTTTTTATTTTTAAATTTTCTGTTCTTTTGTATTGGATGTTTATGTTGTTTTTTTATTTCATTGTTTCTTCT
>CAYZIV010000035.1:0-1572 GCA_964478475.1 uncultured Gammaproteobacteria bacterium
CCCCTCTGAGCCGATTAAAAGCTGCGTCAGATTATATCCCGTAACGTTTTTAACTGTTCTCCCTCCGGTTCTAATAATTGTTCCATCCGCTAAAACCACTTCCAGTTCAAGCACATAGTCTTTTGTGGTTCCATATTTAAATCCTCTCGGCCCTCCTGAAGATTGAGCAACACTTCCACCTATTGTTGACACTTTAAGACTTGCCGGATCAGGCGGATAAAACAGGCCTTCTTTTTCAACCTCTTGTTGAAGCTTCTCAACTACAACACCGGGCTCTACAGTGCAAAATAAATTGTTTTTATCTATATTTATTATTTTATTCATTTTTGATGTATGCAAAACTATCCCTCCGCTAAGAGGAATACACCCGCATACAAGATTTGTGCCTGCGCCTCTTGCAGTTACCGGGATTTTATTATCGTTTGCAAGCTTAAGAATTTCACTGATTTGTGTTTTATTTTCAGGGAGAACGACCGCATCAGGCAGATAAACCTTGTCACCTATTGCGCTTGCATCATACGCATAACAATATCTGTCCTCGTGGTCAACTAAAACATTATTTGAACCTGCTATTAATTTGAGTTTATTTATTATATTTTTATCCAGTTTTGTTCCCTGACCCTGCATTTCCTATTTTCCATAATATTTAATTTCAACTAAATTATGTCATAAAATATGAGACTTTATAAAATTATATTCAAGTTTTTATGCTTCATATAAAATAAAATTATGTCTGAATTTTATATAAGAAAAATTTCCACTGACAGTGCAGAAACAGTAATAAGAGATATAGGTTTTGACAAGAGCTATATCAAATCAGCCCTGTCCAAATATCAATTTAATCTGCATAAAATTTGCAACCTGTCATGCCCGCAAGCAACTATCATAAAGCAAATTGCACTTTCTGCAGGAGCTGATGCAGCCATTCATAGAGATGTTTTAACATGTAAAACCGAAAAAACTGATTTATTATTAGGGAGCACTGTTTCTCAACTTGAGATAATTTGTCAAAAGCTGCGGATGCAGCCCTTTGGACTGTCTCAAATTGCCGATGAATTATTGAATTTACTTAGCAAAAATAAGCTTTCACCTGTTTATATAAGGGGAACAGAATTTGATTGGGCAAAAAAAACTTATATTATGGGAATTTTAAACATAACCCCGGATTCTTTTTCAGACGGAGGAAAGCATTTTAAACCAGAACAAGCCATAAAGCAAGCACTTCAAATGATTGAAGATGGGGCAGATATTATAGACATTGGCGGAGAATCAACAAGACCTTTTTCAAAGGAAATTGACCCCAATGAAGAATTAAATCGCGTTATCCCGGTTATCCGAAAAATCAGAGAACTCAACGATTCAATACCTGTTAGCATAGACACAAGACACTCTGAAGTAGCCAAACAAGCCATTGAATGCGGCGCTGATCTTATAAATGATGTATCGGGTCTGGATTGGGACAGCAAAATGACGGCTGTTGCAATTCAAACAGGAGTTCCTGTTGTAATAATGCACAGTCTTTCAAACCCGGAGACCATGCAAATAGACCCCATTTACGAAGAAAATGCAGTT